>JAQUKF010000048.1 GCA_028719265.1 Candidatus Omnitrophota bacterium | reverse complement strand
AGTTTCTTCATATCTGTAACCTCAAGACGCTTTCCATAACTGATTTGTTTCCAGTCGGTTATAAAACAATTCTTTATCCATTATAGAATTGTTTTGTAACTTATAGATATAAAAAGAGTTATGGAAAGCGTCTCCAATAAAAAGGCTACCAGTAAATGGTAGCCTTTAAAAATTGGGAACTTATATTATCCAGCTCTTTATCCCCTATTTAGATTTTTCTTCGTTCGCCGGAGCCTTGGGCGATTCCGCCTTTACGGGTTCTGCCTTGACCGGCTCGCTCTTTACAGCCTCTGCCTTAGGCGCTTCTGTCCTGGCTGCTTCAGGTTTTGCCGCTTCGGTTTTAACTGCCGCCTTATCCGGGGTCTTGACATTACGCATCAGCGACTTGCTCTGTTTCACCGATAACACCGCGAGGCTTAAACAGGTCACAAAAAAAACTATGGACATGATCGTGGTCGTGCGCGTAAGGAAAGCGCTGGTTTTTGTGCCGAACATCGATTCCACCCCGGCAAAGCTTTCCACTAACCCGCCGCCTCTGCCGCGCTGGATCAAAACCAGCGTGATCAATACCGAACAGGCAATAACATGCAATATAATTATAAATGTCATCATTTCGTAACCTCACTCGCCTTGGTGACTATGGCGGCAAAAGATTCCGCCTTCAAACTTGCTCCTCCCACAAGCGCTCCGTCCACGTCCGGCTTATTCATCAACTCCGTTATGTTCTCAGGCTTAACACTTCCGCCGTACTGGATCCTTATGCCTTCAGCCGCCTCCTGCCCATAAATCTTGCTTAGCAGGCCGCGGATAAACTTATGTACCTCCTGCGCCTGCTCCGGCGTAGCAGTCTTGCCCGTGCCTATCGCCCATACCGGCTCATAAGCAACAATTATCTTCGACATATCGGATGCGCTTATATCCGCCAACCCTTTATTGATATGCTCCTCTATTACCTTAAATGTCTTATCCGCCTCCCTCTCTTGCAGGTTCTCACCGACACACACAATAGGAATAAGCCCGCATTTCAAAGCGGCCTTGATCTTCTTGTTTACGGTCTCGTTGGTCTCATCGAAGAACTGCCTGCGCTCGGAGTGGCCGATAATCACGTAAAGGCAGCCGGCATCCTTGATCATCGCAGGCGAAACCTCCCCCGTAAAAGCACCCTCCTCCTGCCAATATAGATCCTGTGCCCCTACGGCGATATTGCTACTTTCCAGGGCATCGGCCAGAAATCCCAGCAATGTAAACGGAGGACAGATCACGATATCCGTATTCTCTATCTTATAAAGGTCCCTCCTTAAGGCAACCGCCAACTCCTGGCCGTCTTTAAGTGTTTTATACATCTTCCAGTTTCCCGCAATGATCGTCTTTCTCATTTTACTTATCTTTCTCCGTAAGCGCGGCAATCCCCGGCAGGTCCTTGCCCTCCAGGAACTCCAGGCTTGCCCCTCCTCCGGTTGAAATATGCGCCATTTCATCTTCCAGCTTGAATTTGACTACGGCTGCGGCAGTATCCCCTCCGCCTATAATCGAAACGCATCCAAGCCCGCCAATAAAATCCGCCAGCGCCTGCGTGCCCTTACTAAAGGCGTCCATCTCAAATATCCCCATCGGACCGTTCCATACGATGGTCTTTGCTGTTTTTAATTTTTCCTCAAACAGTTTAACCGTCTTGGGTCCGATATCTACGGCGATCTTACCTTCCAGAATATCTTCCCCTACGATCTCGGTCTTGGCGTTAGCATCAATAGTATCGACTACCACGTTATCGACAGGCAGCAATATTTCCTTCTTTAACTGCGCCGCTTTATCCAAAATCGACTTGGCCAGATCCAATTTTTCGCTTTCCAGCTTCGAATTGCCTATCTGTTTTCCTTTGGCTTTCAGGAAGGTATAAGCCATCCCTCCTCCGACGATGATCGCGTCGCATTTAGGCAGGAGGTTCTCGATCACCCCGATCTTATCCGAAACTTTAGCCCCTCCCAGGATGACCACGAACGGTTTCTGCGGATCCCTGACCGCGTCCCCCAGATACTTGATCTCCTTTTCCAGAAGCAGACCAGCGCAGGACTTAAGATAATGCGCCACCCCTTCAGTCGAGGCATGCGCGCGGTGGACCGTTCCAAAAGCGTCGTTAACAAAAATATCTCCCAAAGAAGCAAGCTGCCTGGAGAAATTAGCATCATTTCCTTCTTCTTCGGCATGAAACCGCAGGTTCTCAAGCAGGACTATCCTTTCTTTAGACTTACCGATATCCGGCTTGAGATTTTCTCCTACGCAATCATTGAGGAACAATACGTCCAACCCCAAGAGCTCCTTCAGACGCTCGGCTACCGGCTTTAAACTGTATTTGGCCACCGGCTTGCCTTTAGGCCTGCCCAAATGGCTCATCAAAACTATTTTCTTTGCGCCATGCTCAAGTATATATTTCAAGCTCGGCAAGGTCGCCCGGATGCGCGTATCATCGGTAATCTTCAATCCCTCATCCTGAGGCACATTGAAATCCGCGCGCATCAGCACTACCTTATCTTTTAAATCGACATCTTTTAAGGTCAATTTTGCCATTTCTTGTTATTCTCCGTAATTACGAGGTTGCTGCCTATCTTTTTTCCTTCGCTTTTATCTTTACTTATGTATTTTGCTTTTCCTGCCTACTAGCTACTATATACTATCTACTGTTTTTACAGTCCTTTCTTTACGATGAACTCACAGAGGTCAACTACGCGGTTGGAATAACCCCACTCGTTATCGTACCAGGAAAGCACTTTGACGAAATCATCCTGGATGACCTTGGTACTCTTGGCATCAACTATGGAGCTTAAGTTGCAGTGGTTAAAGTCTATCGAAACCACCGGGTCTTCCGTGTATCCAAGTATCCCTTTCATCGCGCCCTCGGAAGCCTCTTTAAACGCTGCGTTCAATTCTTCAACGGCGGCCTTCTTGGCCAATGCCACGGTTAAATCCACGACCGAAACATTCGGTGTAGGCACGCGGATGGCAAAACCATCCAACTTCCCCTTTAACTCCGGGATAACCAGAGATATCGCTTTTGCCGCGCCCGTAGAAGTAGGTATCATGGAAACCGCGGCGGCACGCGCACGGCGCAGGTCCGAATGCGCCATATCCTGCACCTTCTGGTCATTAGTATAAGAGTGAATGGTCGTCATCAAACCCTTGACGATACCCCATTTGTCATTCATTACCTTGGCCACCGGCGCAAGGCAGTTGGTGGTACATGAAGCGTTTGAAATCACATTATGGTTCTTCGGGTCATACTTCGATTCGTTGACACCCATAACTATCGTTATATCCTCACCCTGGGCCGGTGCGGAAATTATAACCTTCTTGGCGCCGCCACGGGTTATATGGTTCTCCGCGCCTTTTACCTCCTTACCCTTCTTGTTTACGCCGTCCTTCTTAAGAGTAAACAAACCGGTTGACTCCACGACAATATCCACCCCCAAATCCTTCCAGGGAAGCTCTCCCGGATCCCTCTTGCTCAATACCTTCACCTCTTTGCCGTTTATGGAAATCGCATCAGAAGAGGACGCCTTGACCTCCCCGTTAAAGCGTCCATGCACCGAATCGTATTTAAAAAGATACGCGTTGCTTTTGGCATCGGTCAGATCATTGATCGCCACCAATTCGATATCTTTACTGTTCTTCTCCATGATTGCCCTGGCCACTAAACGGCCGATCCTGCCAAAACCATTGATTCCTACCTTAACCGCCATTTTTAAGCTCCTTTTGTTTTGTTTAGCGAAATCCCGTGAGTGCTTCTAAGTTTTTAATTTTCCGAAGGGTATAAGAAAATCTTAAAGCGGCCACGAACGGGATTACCCATCCCCTTACTTAGTCCTATTTGTTTTTCAAATACTGCGCAGCCAATTCGGGCGAGGTTTGATCGAGGTAAAATCCAGTCCCCCACTCAAAGCCTGCAACTTGCGTCAACTTGGGCATGATCTCGAGGTGCCAATGGTAATACTCAACCTCGGATTCGCCGTTAATAGGCGCAGAATGAATTATATAATTATATGACAAGTTTTCAAATACTTTTTTTAACTTTCCCAGGGTATCTTTCAATATCTGGGCCAGCGCCGAAAGTTCCTCCGGCGACATATGGCAGAAATAACCGCTGTGCTGCCTGGGCATGATCATGATCTCAAACGGAAAACGCGAAACAAAAGGGCAAAAGGAGATGAAGTACTTGTTCTCCATTATCACCCTGGACTTGTCCTGCAGCTCCTGGCGGATCATATCACAATATATACAGCGCTCGCGGTAATTATAATAATTAAGCGCGCCGTGGATCTCCTCCAGCGCGTTCTTCGGGGCCATCGGAAGCGCTATCAACTGTGTATGCGGATGTTCCAGGGAAGCCCCTGCCGCCGGGCCGTAATTGCGGAATACCATTATGTATTTAAAACGGCTGTCCCTTTTAAGGTCCGAAGCGCGCACACAGCACATCTTCAGATAATTCTCGATCTCATTAGGCAGGAGCTCGGGAATATCCTTGTTATGATAGGGGCTTTCGATCAAAACCTCATGCGCACCTACTCCGTTGGACATATCGTAAATCCCTACCCCCCTGCGGTCAAGATCCCCCTCGATCTGCAAGGCGGGGAATTTATTCGCCACTACCCTTACCTGCCAACCAGGGGTATTCGGCCCCGTTGAAGGATCGCGGAAACAGCTTATTTCAGGAGGGGTCATGAACTCATTGCCGTAACAAAACGGACATAACCCCCCTTGAGGAATATACTGCTCGTATTCAAAATCTTCCGGCTTGTTCGGATGGTCGGTATCCACGATTACCCATCTTCCCACAACCGGGTCCCTTCTTAACTCCGCCATTTAAACCGTTACCTCTCTTAAGAATTTCACCGTCTCCTCCGGAGGCAGCGGACAGATATAAAAACCTGTCCCCCACTCAAAACCGGCAACCTTGGTCAGGCGGGGCATGATTTCTATATGCCAGTGATAATCCTGATCGATCGTCTTCCAGTAGCCTGTCTTCTTCCTGCGGAACGGAGCGGTATGGATCACATAATTATAATCCGGGTCATTTAGCCCGGTTTTCAACTTTAAAAGTACTGCCTTAAGCACATGGGCAAGGTGCCGCCTGGACCCATCGTCCATGCAGGTATAATCGCAGCAGTGTTTTTTCGGTAATATCCAGGTTTCAAATGGAAAACGCGCGGCAAACGGGGCCACTGCCACAAAACCGTCAAAATCGGCGATCACCCGCTCCTTCTGCGCAAGCTCCTGTTTGATCAGGTCACAGAAAACGCAGCGCTCATGGTATTCATAATACCTGCGCGAACCGGCCAATTCCTCCTTCACCCGTTTGGGATTAACGGGAGTGGCGATCAGCTGCGAGCGGGAATGCCGTATCCCGCCCCCTCCGGAACCCTTACCGTAATTCTTGAATACCAATACATATTTAAGCCGACTGTCCTTCTCCAGGTCGGTTATCCTGTCGGAATAACATTTAAGCACCAGACTGATCTGTTCTTCGCTTAAATCCGCCATATTGGCGATGTGCTGGTTGGTCTCGATTACCACCTCATGGGCTCCCAGACCGTTCATTACGTCGTATATCCCGTTGCCCCGGCGGTCAAGCTCTCCCTCAATCCTTAAGAAAGGGGCGATACTTGGAACAACGCGCAGGTCCCACCCCGGGCCGTTAGGCACAGGACTCCTGGGGCGTACGGCATAAATTTCATGTGGAGTCTGAGACTCTTTACCTTCGCAAAAAGGGCAGGCGCCGGGATCATCATTTCCTCTGTGGTTACCGAACTGGTCCGGCTTGCGGGCCCTTTCGGTGGAAATAATTACCCACCTGCCTATAATAGGATCTTTTCTTAATTCTGGCATAGAGATTGATTATAGCAAAACCGCCGCAACTTTCAACATAAAAAACTCCAAACCCAAGACGTTTTCCACAACATCATTAATTCTATCAAGTTACAAAACAATTCTTTAGTGCTTATTTGCCTCAATGCGCACCTTAGGCAGAGAATCCGGAAAACGCCTCTGCATGAACTCTAAAAGGCTCTCTCTAACCTCACAGCGCAAATCCCATAAAGTGGGAGAATCCGCGGCGCTCATTAACGCCCGCAACTCTATTGTCCTGTCAGTAGCATTGCTTACCTGCAGGACATTCACCTTCTTATCCCACTTCGGGTTATTCTGCAGCAGGCGCGTCAGTTCACTGCGCACTTCCCCCACCGGCAGGGTATAATCGGAATAGATAAAAACTGTTCCCATCAGGTCCGCGGATGTCCTCGTCCAATTCTGGAACGGTTTCTCCAGGAAATACGATATAGGCACCACCATGCGCCTTAGGTCCCAAATACGCACTACCACAAAGGTAAGTGTAATCTCCTCGATCCAGCCCCACTCATCCTCGATAATGACAACGTCATCCAGCCTGATCGGCTGGGCAATGGCTATTTGTATCCCGGCGATGAAATTCCCGAGCGTCTTTTGCGCCGCAAAACCTATGATTATGCCGACAACCCCCGCCGAAGCCAGAAGGCTTACCCCTACATGTCTTACCGCCGAAAAATGCATTAAGATAAAAGAAAGTGTCTGGACGATTACGAGCACAACCACTATATTCGTGATTACGCGCATCTGAGTGTGCGCGCTGCGGGCGCGAACGTTATCCTTGGTATTTATGTCATAACGCTCAAGCAGTGAATCGCGGACAATATAGGCGATCTTTATCGCGCACCACCCAAAGAGGGCAATAAGCAAGATATGCACGAGGTCATTGACGAACATAAGTTTTTTGTCCGGCAGCCGTAAAAGCGGGATGGCCGCCAAAAAGCACAAAGAAGGAATAAGGAAGCGCAGCGGCCCCTTAAGCAGCCTTAAATTAAGATTCAACCCCTTTGATAAAAAACTGTTTCGCCGAAGGAACAACAAGGCGATAAACAAATAGAGCGTCCATCCTACAAAAAGGCTGATGATCCCTACGATTACAGAAAACAAATAACTATCCATATCTCTCCCCTTTCCTTAACCATATCCCTCCATAAAGCTACCTATGGGAGAAAAATCTGAAATTCGTCCAATATTCCACTCCCGGCTTGATCTTAGACATCCCCGCCTCCTGCTGCCCCTTGAACAACAAGATGCCGATGAATAAAACAAGCGCAGGAATAATGAATACCGCTTTCTTGAAAAAACCTCCCCTCCATCTCAAAGAAATTATGCAGGGGAAGATGCCAAAAAGTATCACAACGCCTATTCCTCCTACGAAATCAAGCGCACTAAGGAATACATTCGGATAGATAAGGGCAACGGCAAGAGGCGGGATAAAGGCAAACGCGATGGTCAAAGCCCGGCTTTTAAATTTAAAATGATTCGTCATCAGATCGTCAATAAAATCTATGGTAGTGTTTCCGAACGATATATATGAAGTAATTATGGCCACGAGCGCGAAGATCACCGATACGGGCAGAAAAAGCGGCACATTTACCGCATGGGCCAGGGGGACGGTAGCGGGCAAGTTATTCTCCAGGGCATTTGCTATGCCGTTATTGCCCGATAACGGCAAAACCCCGATACCTACCTCAATCCACAGCGCGTTCATGATAAAGCCGATTACCGTCGCAAAGAAAATAACTATGAATATTCTCTTTAAATCCCAGTCCAGATGCTTGCATACAGTAGGTATGATGCTGTGGAAATTTGCCGCCATCACAATGATGGGCAGTGCCGCCGGCAACATTGCCCAGTCCCGGCGCAGGAAACGCTGGGAATTTATGTGCCCCTCCCCCATAAAAACGATCAGGGCAAATGAGATCAAAAGCAGTACCACAAAAAAGGTATTGCATTTAAGGAGCGATTTGGGATTGGCTATAGTAATCGCTGTTACCGGCAGGAAGAACAACAGTATTATCAATTCCCTGGGAATATTGACCTTTACAAACATTATGATTATCGCGGTTGCGCCGGTAATATATACCAGAAGCGAACCATAGAGGATAACCAAGTTGGCTGCCGTAGCCGCCCACTTCCCTAGAGAGCCGAAATATTTCTGATAAAGGCTCGGGTAATGAAAAACCTCCTGGCGGGTGCCTACCGATTCCTTCGCCAATATAAAAGCTGTAAAGAACATCGCGCAGCTTACCAAAAATACCCCTACCAGCGAAGGCAGGAGCCCGGCCATTCCCGTCTTAATGGGTAGCCCGAGGATCCCTGCGCCTATAAGGTTACCCGTGATAAAACAGATAACCATAACCATGAGAAAAACCGGCGTATTCTTATCTTTCAGATCGGCCAAAATTATCTCCCAGCTTAAGCTTATGCCCTATGATGAAATTCTGTGCCGGCATGCGCTTGCCCGCTTCTAACTGCAATTCCCTGATATTCAAGAACCCCCTGCCGCAAGCTACAACAATGCCGTTTTTATCCGCCCGGATCACCTCTCCGGCAAGAGGCTTGTGATTAGGAAAAACCGGCAGGACATCCGTTTCAAACACCTTGAGCATCTTTCCGCGAAAGAATGTAAATGCGCCCGGCCAGGGAAGAACCCCCCTTACCTGATTATGAATGGAAGAAGCTGAAGAACCCCAGTCGATCAGCCCATCCTCTTTCTTTAATTTTGGAG
>JAQUKF010000047.1 GCA_028719265.1 Candidatus Omnitrophota bacterium | reverse complement strand
GGCTGAAGCCTTCGGTCATTTTCAAAGGCAGCTCCGCCCGGCGCATGGCGCGCGTAAATAGGCGCATCAGGTCTAAATGCGAAATATATCGCATCAAGCCCTTCTTGGAAAATATGAAATTAACTTTATACATAACTTACAAACTCAACTTATCTTGATCCCAAAATATCTGGATCTCTGGAAGGAAGACCATCCGGAATTCTTCGCCTTGTCAAGCAAGCGGGACAATTTTTCCCAAGCTTTATTTGCCGTCGCAGTCTTCGGTAATAATCAATCCGCCGGTAGATATCGTGAATGCTTTTTTACCGGTAAAATTGCAGTTTACCGGGGTCGCCGAACAGCTGTATCCCGTCGCATCCATCCTCTGGCATTCATATTCATAACCCTTCACCGAGGGGGCAGCAAGGTAATCTTTCTCCAGATAAACCGGATTACCCTTGGTAAGCTGATTGATATTGGCGGGGTAAACCCCTTTGTTGTCCTTGGCGTAATTCTCCAGGGCCGTGTAAAAAAGTTTCACATTGACCAGCGCCAGAGACTGGTTGCGCTCAATGTTGTAAATGATCAGCTTGTGGATCGCCGTGCGCAGCAAGACCACGCTTAAACCCACAATGATCATGATCGTAACGAAACTGCGTGCTTTATTATTCATCAGCTAAACCTTAAATGCCTATTTAGAAAAAAGTTATTTTCTTGATTTTAGCATAAAGAGGGTATTTAGCAACACTTTTCCCACCCTAATCCAAGACGCTTTCCATAACTCCTTCAACTTCATTGAATTACAAAACAATTCCTACTGCTAGAGCCAAAAGAATTGTTTTGCAACTTCAACGGAAACAATGGGATAACGAAAGCGTCCCGGATTATTAGGAGGGATCGATGAGCCCGCCTGTAGTAGCGGTGTAAGTGATATTGCCTGCCGAGCCGGCCACAACGGGACTGGCCGAAAAAGTGTAACCGCCGGAGCCCAATGTACAAGCGAAGCTGTATTCACCGCAAACCGTGGTTGCCCCGGTTGCGCTGGCGCAATATTTACCCGCCGAGGCGATAAACTCCCCCAACTCATCCACGCTAGCCGGATACGCCCCGCTGTGCGAAGTTGCGTAATTCTCAGCGGCGATGGAAAGTTTGCGTATTGCTTCCTTTGCGGCCGCGGCAGAGGCTTTTTCGGATGTAGTCAGATAAGGAAAGGCTATGACCGCCAGCAATATAAAGATCGTAAATAGTATCATCATCCGGCTCAGAGAAAAACCCTTCACTTTCATCAATATTCCCCTTTCAATACAATCCGCTTTATCATTAATTCCCGATGGCTATCAGGCCGCAAGAAAAATATTTTTTAGCTAAATCAATAAACCTTGATAACCCCCACAATACTATCGTTACTACTGGGTTAATTTCTCCAGGAAATCCTTATCTTGCGCGTCCATCCCGCAAAACTCCACGCCCGCGTCGAAAGAATTGATCCCGCCGAATCCCGGACGCAGCAGCAAAGCCCAGGCGATCTTTCCTTTACAATGGATGATCCAGCCGTTGATAAACATCTCGATCTCAAGCTCGTCTCCGGGCTTAACCATCCTCGTTATTATGACCCTTATGCCCGTTGCGCTTATATCCTTGACCGCGAAAAACGTATAATCGCCATGACCGCCGAAACGCGCTTTTATCTCACAGGAGAAATCCTTACGTTTGGCTTTTCTCTTAATATCCTTATCTTCCATCCGCGGATACCTTTTCTAAAGACCCAAAATCCCATCTCACATTCAAGAACATATACCGCCGGAGAGCTCGAAGAAGAATTACCTTATGAGTTTATTCTACAATAATAATATCGCAATGCAAGAAATTTTAATACCAAGACGCTCTCCATAACTCATTCAATTTCATTGGATTACAAAACAATTCCTTCTGCCGGAGCCCAAAGAATTGTTTTGCAACTTCAACGCAAATAATGGGATAGCGAAAGCGTCTTGAGTTAGTGACGGGCGGTAAGATAAATGTATTTCAACCCGCCCTTACCCGTATTCCTGACATCATGCTCTGTGCGGGGAGGTATATAAACAAAACAGTTTTTCTTTACCTTAAGCCTTGAGCGCCTGCCCCACAGGACATCTGCCTGCCCTTGCAAAATAACCAGGGCCTCCTCTTTGTTACGGGTGTTATGTTTACCTATAGACTCCCCTTTTTTCAAAGTCACAAAGCCGCTGCAGATCCCGCGGGGCTTGCTGGATTCCCCAAACAAACGCAAAAATCTCTGCCTGCCCTTAAGTTCCACGGAAAAAACCCCTGACGAATAATTGCATTTTCTCATATCGCTACTCCTGGCTATGGTGTTCCGAATGCGCATGTTCATGCACATGCACCTTATCTTTATGCCTGTGGCTGTGAATATGCGCCAGGTTATTCTCGGCAAGCAAATCCGCATCCGACAATATGGAACCCGGCTGACCGGAACGTATTATCCTTCCCTTCTGCCCAAGGACACAAACCACATCCGATATCTCCTCAACTATGTGCAGGTCGTGCGTTGAGGTAATCACTGTCCTTGATTCCAGGCTCCTGTCGACAAGCAAGTCAATTATCTTCCTGGAGGTCTGCGGGTCAAGCCCGGCGGTAGGCTCATCGAATATAAGAATATCCGGCTCGATGATCAGGGTAGAGGCGATAGCCACTTTGCGTTTTTCGCCTACGCTCAACTGATGCGCCGACCTGTCCAGCAGGCTTCCGATATCCAGGATCCCGATTATCTTCTCCAGCCTTCTTGAAATCTCATTCTTTTCAAAACCGAGGTGCAGCGGGCCAAAAACAATATCCTCTTTGACGGTAGGGCAAAACAACTGCACATCCGGGTTTTGGAAAACAAATCCCACCCTGCGCCTGAACTCCCGGTCGAATTTCTCATCGGCAAATGCCTTTGCCTCAAGTCTCTTTGCCAAAAAACTTACACTTCCGCGGTCCGCAAAAATCAACCCGTCAAGTAAATGCAGCAAAGTGGACTTTCCCGAACCGTTCGCCCCGACCAAGGAAACTTTCTGTCCCGGGTAAATATCGATATCTACTCCCGATAAAGCCGGGATCTTCCCCAGGTAAGAAAACCAGACATCTTTTAATGAAAAAAGCGGAGTGTGCATATTATCAATGCTGCCGTAAATATTAACCACAGCCAATCCTTTAATCCTGTTTTAAAATCTTCCAGCACATGCACCTGCCCCCTGTAGCCGCGGGAAAGCATCGCCATGTAAACATTTTCGCTCAAACGGTACGAACGCATCCATAAAAAGGCTATATTCCACCCGGCTACCTGCTGGCCCGCCCTGTAGTGCAAACCCGCTCCCACCCTGCTCCTTACGGCAAGATAAGTATTCTCGACGATCTCTACGAGAAGATACAGGTACCGGTAGCATATGCCTAGGACCATCACGAATACCTGGGGGATGCCGAAAATACGCAGGACTTTAAGCAGTTGGAAATGCCGCATGGTCATGCTCAAAAGCACGGCAAAAGACACTGTCGCAGCAACACGCAGAACAAATAAAGAAAAGGTAAGAACCCCGCTAACGCTGATCGCCGGGCTAAAACTTCCCAGGTTAATACGCAGCAACTCTTCGCCGGGAGTAAAATTACTGAACAAGGCGGGAAGCCCTATGATCAAAGAAAACAACGGGATGAACACCCATGTGCGTTTTAAGAAAAAACCTAACTTTATACCGGAAAAAAGAGCAAGGCATAAACTCAACAGGTACAGGCAAAAGATAAAACCGATGCTCCTTGCCAGTAACGCCGACACAAGGATAAGCGCAAAGCCAAGGACCTTTATCCTTGGATCCAGCGACTGCAGGAGCCCGCCTCTTAAGGCGCACTCCTCGGAAAACAACGAATCCTTAAGAAACGACAACAGGCCGTTATCCTTCATTTGCCTTTTTTTACCGGGAACCTGCCGCAGGAAAAACGCGCGCCTTCAGGACAAAAACCCAAACTGACGCACTTGGCCCCTGCCTGCGAAAACAACAACGGAAGATACCTCCTGCAATCCGCCAGCATCTTCTCCGCCAGCTTGCGTATCTCCCATTGCGCGCGCGAACAACAACGATGCTTAAAAAAAAGCAGTAATTCGCGGCAATTCATCGTAACAATGATCTTTGTTTCGGATGCTTGAGGCAGGACAAAACGCGCGTCCTGATTGGCCGCCTCTCCGCTCAAACCCTTCTCCGCCAGGAGGCCGGATATCCTGGTATAACTCTTCTGGATGGAATCCATTGCCTTCTCAAACTCCTTTTTGGCTGCGGGATTAGCCTCTATGGAAGGCGGAATAATATAGTCAAAATCACTCTCTTTGACATAACGCTGGCTCTGCTGGGAATAAGAAGCCAAACGATGCCGTACAAGCTGATGGGTCAATGCCCGGGAAACTCCCTCGATGGCAAAAGTGAATTTTACATGCTCCAGGGGGCTTTCATGCCCGGAGGCAACTATCTTTTTGATGAACTCCGCCTGTTTTTCCTTATTATCCTTTATCTTCTCAAAGATATCTCCGGCGAACTGCTCGGAATAACACTGGCGGCAAGCGGAATAAATCAAAGCCAGCGGTTCGCTGGTCAAATCCAGCAATTTTACGTTAAGTTTTGCCTTAGGCACTATCCATCTCCTTCCAAAAGGTAAAATATGATATTATACGGTATTTCATTTATACTTCTTCGCGCGCAGGAACAACGCTGCGAGCGCAAACTCCATGGTTACGTCATATTTGGGGATAAATCCAATCTCCTCTTTCAATCTCTCCGTGCTGTAAACGCGGTCCTTCAACAAATGCCCCATGCACTTATCCGCAAAAGGCAGCTTGAGCGCCTTCTCCGCAATAGGGCGCGGCAGCAGCGCGGGCACCGGAACACCCAGGCAGCCGGCCATAATCCCCAGGAGTTGACGGATAGTCAATGCGCGGCTGTCGGCGATATTAAAGATCTTCCCCAGGGCGCGGTCGTCTTCGAAACAGGAAACCAGGCAATCGGCCACATTCCTGACCGATACCATATGCAACAGGGAACTGCCGCAGGCAGGAAGGAAACAGAACCTAAGACGCATAAACCTCCCCAATAACGGCATCCAGTGCGGCTCCCCCTCTCCATAAACTATAGCGGGCCTGACAATAACCGTCGGCAAGCCGGAATCCCGGAAACGCACGGCTATTTTTTCAGCCTCCAGCTTAGATGCGCCATAGCTGCTTGTTACTCCATACGGCAGCTCTTCGCTAAGGGGGACATCGGTATTCACCGAATTTACCGATACGGAACTGACATAAATCATTTTTTTTATCTTATGCCCGGCGGCCCAACGGAATACATTCTCGGTTCCGGATACATTCGCCCTGCGGAGGGCTTTTCTGTCGTAATTATTTATCGAGGCCGCGCAATGGAAAACAGCGTCGTATCCGACGCCTGCGGAATTTAAAGACGATTCATCGGTTATATCGCCGACAACGATCTTTGCGCCAAGCTTTTTTAAAAAGGAAATATCCGATGTCTTGCGCGCCAGCGCGGTTATATCGGAATATCCGCGCCGAAACAGCTCTTCGACGAGGAACCTCCCGATAAACCCTGTTGCCCCCGTAACGAATATCTTCATAAACCGCTCACCCTGCCCTGAAGCCTTCCGTCATTCAGATAATCCTCGGCCTTATAAGAGCTGCGCACGTACGGACCGCTCTCCACATGATAAAACCCCATCCCCTCGGCTTCTTTCCTGTAATAATCGAACTGCTCAGGGCTGATATATTCCTTTACCGGATAATGATTCAGGCTCGGAGCAAGATACTGCCCGATGCTCAATAAGCGGCACCCGGCATCAAACAGATCTTTAAACACCTCAAGAACCTCATCTTTTGCTTCCCCTAACCCGACCATCAACCCGGATTTGATCAGGGCCCCGGAGGAAAACTCCTTGAAATTCCGCAAAACCCCCAGGGATGTCCCGTAAGAAGCAGCTACAGGTCTTAATTCTTTATACAGCCCGGGCACTGTCTCTATGTTATGGGCAAAAATGTCCGGACGGGCATCAGCAAGGATGCTCAACGGCCCACGCTCCGACTTGAAATCCGGAACAAGCGTCTCAACCGTAACCTTTCCGTCTAATTCATCACGCAGCCGCAAAATGATCTCGGCAAATGCCGCCGCTCCCCCCTCAGGTAAATCATCACGGGTAACGCTGGTAATCACCACATGCCTTAACCCCATCCTTTTCACGGCCTCGACAATACGCTTAGGTTCATCGGTATCCGGGAAAAGCGGGTTTCCTTTGGCCACGCCGCAGAAACGGCAGGCGCGCGTGCAGATTGCGCCAAGTATTATGAATGTCGCCTGGCGCTTGCCAAAACATTCCCCCATATTCGGGCAAAGTGCCTCTTCGCAGACCGTATGCAGCCGCAAATCCTTAAGCAGTTCCTTAACGTGGCTGCAGTCTTTAAGGGAAATTTTCTTATTGAGCCACTCCGGCCTCTTCGCTTTATTCAAGACGTTGTCCATAACATATTCCAATACAATAAGTTAAAAAACAAATACTTACTCTAATGCTCCCATAACCACGACAGGCAATCCGGTTTCTCAATAATTCATCTAACCGGCAAAACCTCGCATGGGTTATCCATGTCTTTAAAATTTACCCCATAGGCTTGAGCAAAAGAATCGATAAGTTTTTGCTCAAGAACCTGCTTATCCGTAAATCCTCCCAGTTCCTCATTCAAAGAGGTAGCTGTCAAAGAGATATCTTCCGGCAGCGAATAGACGTAACGGCGCAGGAAATCCCAGTCGATCCCAAGCGGTATGGAACCATGCTGGAATATGACCTGACGGCTGCGCTTCTGGGCATTGCCGCCTATTTTTCTTCCACCGATCACAATGTCGAATTTCTCATGGGAGGCGCTACACAACTGATGCGGCATAGACCTGTTCCTGAATCCGTCGGCCTCAAGCGCAAATACGGCGTCCAGGCCAAGCGATCTATAGAAATTGATCAGGAAGGCGCAAATCGCGCGGTATGAAACAAAGACCTTCCTGTCCTCGCCTATGTCGTCTTTCGAACAAACCAGGCTGTAGGTAATTTCGCGGTCATGAAAAAGCACTCCGCCGCCGGTAACCCTCTGCGCGACCTCCACCCCGTCGCGCGCGCACTTATCCAGATCAATATATTCTTGAGGATCCTGCGAGATACCGTATGTCAATGAAGGAGACCGCCACTCGTATATACGCAACACCGGCACTCCTTCCTGCATATAACGAAAGAAGATTTCCTTGTCCAGCGCCATGTTATATCCGGCGCCCGCGGCCCGGGAACGGATAAGCCTGAATGTCTTCATATTTTTATTTTGGCTGCCAGCGCAGGTCAGGCTGGCGGGCGGCCCTGGTCTCATCCAGCCGCTTGACCGGCATGGAAAGCGGGGCGTTATGCAATACCTCAGGGTTCGTTTCAGCAAGTTTTGCCGCCTCGATCATCGCCTCGATAAAGGCATCCAGCGTCTCCTTGCTCTCAGTCTCCGTAGGCTCGATCATCATTGCTTCCTTTATGATCAAGGGAAAATAGATGGTCGGCGGATGGAACCCTTTATCGATAAGATATTTGGCTATGTCCAGGGCATGAACCCCCCGCTCCAGCTGTTTCTCCGCTGAGAGCACGCATTCATGCATGCAATTCTTTCCATAAGCAGGAGGATAATAATCCTTGAGCCGGCTAAGACAGTAGTTGGCGCTTAAGACCGCGTTCTCGCTGACCTGAATAAGTCCTTTCTTTCCTAATTTCAATATATAGGCGTAAGCCTTAAGGATCACTCCGAAATTCCCGTAGAACGGGGCGATGTACCCTATGGATTTTCTTTTCTGGTAATCCAGGGCAAATGTGCCGTCGGCCCGCCGCATAACCCTGGATACCGGGAGGAAATCCGCCAGCTTTTCGCATACACCTACCGGCCCTGATCCCGGACCGCCTCCTCCGTGAGGAGTGGCAAAAGTCTTATGCAGGTTAAGGTGCACAACATCAAAACCGATATCCGCCGGCCGGCATTTCCCGAGTATGGCATTGAGATTTGCCCCATCATAATACATAAGCGCCCCTGCCTTATGCGCAAGGTCGGCAATCTCTTTTATCCTGGGATTAAAAAACCCAAGGGTATCCGGGCAGGTGAGCATAACCGCCGCGGTTTCCCGGCTCAAGGCCTTCTTGTACGCTTGCATATCCAGGAAACCATCCTTATCTGTCGGGATGACCACAACATTATAACCGGCAATCGCGGCGCTTGCCGGATTGGTCCCATGTGAAGAATCCGGTATAATGACGTATTTCCTGCGTTCCCCGTTATGCTTATGATAGGCGGCAATAAGCATAACCCCGGTCAATTCCCCGTGAGCCCCGGCAAGCGGCTGGGTAGTAAAGGCGGCCATGCCGGTTATCTCGCAAAGCAGCTTCTCCATATTGTATAACACTTCCAGTGCCCCCTGGGCAAGCATCCCCCCTCCTAAAAGCTGAGGCAGCAGGGGATGAAGGACACTAAAGCCTTCCATGGCGGCAATATTTTCCGTAAACTTGGGGTTATATTTCATAGTGCAGGAACCAAGCGGGTAAAAATTGGTGTCCACCGAGAAATTCAGGCGGCTCAACCCTGAGAAATGACGCA
>JAQUKF010000046.1 GCA_028719265.1 Candidatus Omnitrophota bacterium | reverse complement strand
TTGTCGGCCGAGGTTGCCGAGAGCGTCGGGGTGGAAGTGGCGGAGCTGAAAAATGTACTGGAGAGCGCCGATTATATTACAGTGCATACCCCGCTTACCGATGAAACCAGGCATATGATTTCGGAAAAGGAATTCGCTTTAATGAAAAAGGGCGTGCGTATAATAAATTGCGCCCGCGGAGGGATCATCGATGAGGCTGCTTTGGTCAAGGCCATAAAAGAACAGAAGGTAGCGGGAGCGGCGATGGATGTTTTCGAGAAGGAGCCGCTTTCGGCGGAGAGCGAATTTTTAAAGCTTGATAATGTGGTTACCACCCCGCACCTGGGAGCTTCTACGGAAGAGGCGCAGATCAACGTGGCGATTGAAGTGGCCGAGATCGTGCGCGACGCGCTCCTGGGAAGAGGGATCCGCAACGCGGCAAATTATCCGTGCCTTGAGGCGGAGGTAAGCAAGATACTCGCCCCGTATATAAATCTCGGCGAGAAGATCGGAATGTTTTGCGCTCAACTGGTAGAGGGAAGGTTCCAGGAAGTAGTGATCAGCTATAGCGGAGAGATCACTAAATATAACTTAAGCCCCGTAACCATGGCTTTGGCCAAAGGGATACTTGAGCCGATCCTGAAGGAAACGGTGAACTTCGTTAATGCCGTATCCCTGCTTAAGGAAAGGGGGATAAAGCTGCGCGAATCCAAGTCTGCCCAGGAAGGGGAATTCGTCAACCTTATCCAGCTGGAAATCAAGACGGATAAGGAGGAAAAGAAGGTTTTTGGGACGCTTTCCAGCAACAAGCAGCCCAGGGTGGTTAAGATCGACGACTATTATCTTGAGCTGTATCCGATCGGCGAGATGGTTTTTATCCGCAATTGGGACAAGCCGGGCTTAATCGGCAGCTTAGGTACGCTTATGGGTAAGAGCGGTATAAATATCGCCGCGATGACCTTCGGCCGGGACAAACAGGGAGGCAAGGCGATAAGCGTGTTGAACGTGGACAGCCAGGTAGGTACCGAGATCCAGGATAAAATACGCCAATTGGAGAATATCTTAACCGTAAAGGTCATCAGGACATGAAAGCCTTTAAAGTTGCGTTGTTCGTTTTGATATTGCCGCTGTTGAACGTGGCCAGCCTCTACGCAAAGGAGGTCACTATCCTTTACACCGGCAATACCCATGCCATGGTTTATCCGTGCAGTTGTCCTTTTGAGCGCGACGGGGGGATCGCCCGACGCGCATCCCTGGTGAAAGAGATGCGCAAGAAGTATCCGAGGCTGTTGCTTTTGGACTGCGGGTCATTCACTGCCGGCGGGATATTGGATGAATACTCCCAGAATATAAAACTGGACATGCAGCGTTCCGAGGTGAATATCAGGGCCATGGAGTTGATGCGTTATGACGCGGTTGGCATAAGCGGGGATGAATTCAATTTCGGCAAGGATTTTTTCCTGAAGAACGCCAGGAAGAGTAACCCCGTTTTCTTAAGCGTCAACCTGGAGTCCGGCAAGGTTGAGCCTTATATCGTCAAACAGGTTTCCGGGGTGAAGATCGCGATCATCGGTCTTACCGACCCGGCCGCCAGCCAGAGGTCCGAAGGGTTGAAGATAGCCACTCCCCTGCTGATAGATGATTTAGTGCGAGGATTGAAAAAGGAAGGGGCGGAGGTGGTTGTTGTTTTAAGCACCTTGAACAGGAGCGAAAACCTGGATTTGATCTCAAGGGTCAAGGATATCGACGTACTTTTTGCGACATATAACGCGGGAAAAGAAGAGGAAGAATCCAAGATAGGTTCAACCTTTCTGGTGCATCCTTCCTGGCAGGGGCGCAAGTTAGGCAAGCTTTCGCTGGAAGTCAATAACGGCAGGCTCTTGAGCTGCAAGAATGAAGAGATAAGGCTGTCGGACAAAATAAAGGATGACCGGGGCATAACGGCTATCTTGCCGCGTTGTTATTCAGACGCCAATTGCACTAAAGAAGGGTTTATCGGCAGCTGCCAGAAACCGGGAGAGCTTTCCTCCAGCTGCGTGTTCACCGAGCCGAACAAGCTCAGGCTGGTTGTGGTAAGCGCAAAGGATTGCCTGGTGTGCAACCCGGAGCCGGTAATAGAACAGCTGAAGAGGCAGTTCCCCGGCATCAGCACCGAATATATAGATTCCGAAAGAGCGCAGGACTTGATCGAGGATCTTGCGATCGATGCGCTGCCGGCTTATATTTTCAGCAGAGAGGTGGAAAAGGACCCTAATTTTGAAAGTTTCAAAGCTAACCTGGAATTAAGAGGAGGTCTTTACCTGCTTAAACAGCAGGTGAGCGGCCTGTCTTATTTCGTCAACCGTCCGGTCGAGAAAGGTAAATTTGATTTATTCTTCAGCTTGTTTGATAAGGACGCGGCCAGCCTGCTTTCGGTCGTAAGGGGGTTTTCGCCGGAGCTGCATTTCCTGGCAGTGGAAAAGGGGAGGGATTTTGAAGCTAAGGGCGGCCAGCCGGAAATAGAGGAGTACCTGCGCTGCGTATGCGTGCAGAAATATTATCCGCAGAGGTTCTGGAATTATCTTATCTGCCGGGCCAGGAATATCAACAGCTCATGGTGGGATGATTGTCTGGGAGGAGTTGATACGCAAAACATAAGAAATTGCGCCAAGGGAAGCGAAGGCAGATCGCTGCTTAAGAAAAATATTTCCTTGAATAAAGAAGTACAGGTCAGCCTGGGGTTAAGCTATCTTTTGGACAACCGGCAGATATTCTCTTCGCGCGGGGTCCCGAGCAAAGAGGAACTCAGGAAAATAATAAAAGAATAAAGAAAGGAGCCTGCCTGTTTACCTACAGGTTTTACGGCAGGGAAAGATTATGGCACAAAAACCTAAAATATACCTTCTTGATGTGACAAACCGCGACGGAGTGCAGACTTCGCGCATATGTTTATCCAAACTGCAGAAAACGATGATCAACTGGTATCTTGACCAGATGGGCGTATTCCAGTCGGAGTTCGGCTTTCCGCTTACCCACCACGAAACAAATTATCTGAATGCCAACCTGGAATTGTTTAAGCAGGGAGGGCTTTCAAATATCAGGTTAAGCGGTTGGCTGCGCGCGACAAAAGAAGATGTGGAGACGGCCTTCAGGCTGGTGCCGGGATTAAAATACGTAAACCTTTCCATCTCTACCAGCGACCAGATGATCATCCATAAATTCAAGGGTAAGCTCGACCATCAGTCGGTCATCCGGGAGATGGAGGAGGCGGTAAGGGAGGCGATAAAGTTGGGCGCCGAAGTAGTAGGGGTGAACGCGGAAGATGCCTCGCGCACCAATATGGATTACCTGACCGAATTCGCCGTTAAGGCCAAGGCCGCCGGAGCTGCGCGTATACGTTACTGCGATACGCTTGGATGCGATACTCCTTTCAGTATCTATGAGCGCATAAAGTCGCTTGCCGGTTCAGTAGGGCTGCCTATAGAGGTGCATTGCCATAATGACCTGGGATTGGTAGTGGCAAACTCCGTTGCCGGGGCCAAGGCGGCAAATGACGCCGGTGTAGACGCTTATGTGAATACTTGCGTAAACGGTATGGGCGAGCGCGCCGGAAATGCCGACCTGGTTTCGGTGATCCTGGCGGTTAAGTTCGGCCAGGGGATGCAGGGTTATCAGCTGGACGAAAAGGTGGACTTGAAGATGGCCTGGAAGATATGCAAATACGCCTCTTACGCCTTCGGGGTGCCTATCCCCATTAACCAGCCAGGGGTGGGAGCTAATGCCTTTGCCCATGAATCAGGGATCCATGCCGACGGGGCGCTGAAAGACAGGCGTAATTACGAGCTTTATGATTACGAAGAGCTCGGCCGTGGAGATGCGGAGATCATCGAGACAGGCAGGAATATCACCGCCGGAGAGTATTCCGGGATAAAAGGCTTCCGCAATGTTTACGAGAAGCTGGAGATTGCCTTTAAGGACGACGCCGAAGCCACGCGTATCCTGGAGCTGGTCAGGTATGCCAATGTGCATAACCAGAAGCCGCTGGTTGACGACGAGCTGAATTTCATAGCGCATTACCCGGATATCGCCCGTAAGATATTTACGATGTCGCCGTAAAAAGAATGACGGCAAGCAGGCTGTCTTGATTGTTGTTAAGCAGGTAAACATACAGGAAAACCAGAGAAAGAGAAAAATGAATATAGTTATCGTGGGGATGCAGTGGGGCGATGAGGGGAAGGGCAAGATAATCGATATCCTTTCCCGCAAGGTGGATTATATAGTACGTTACCAGGGCGGCAATAACGCCGGCCATACGGTGGTAGTGGGGGAAAAGGAATACATATTCCATTTGATACCCTCCGGGATATTGCACGCGGGAAAGATCTGCTGTATTGGTAACGGCGTGGTGATCGATCCCGAGGTGCTTTTGCGCGAACTGGACGATTTACGGGGGAACGGCATTGATTTCAAAGGGCGTTTCAGGATTTCTTCCCTGGCGCATTTGATCATGCCTTATCATAAGAATCTTGACCAGCTGCGCGAAGGCAAGAGGAAGAATAAGATCGGCACTACCGGCAGGGGGATAGGCCCTTGCTATGCCGACAAGATCAACCGTTGCGGCATACGCATGGTGGATTTGTCCAACCCGGCAGTATTTAAGGACAAACTCAAGGATAACCTTAAGGAGAAGAACGAGATCTTCAGGAAGGTTTACCGGCATCCGGGTTTCAGTTTTGATAAAATATACAGGCAGTATCTTGGTTACGGAAAGCTGTTTGCGCCCTATGTCTGCAATACCGCTTTATTCCTGAATGAGGCAATGGAGAAGAAAAAGGATATCCTCCTGGAGGGGGCACAGGGGACATTCCTGGATATTGATTTCGGGACATACCCTTTTGTTACTTCTTCCTCGGCGACTTCGGGCGGCTCCTGCATCGGCACGGGGATCTCTCCGGTAAAAATAGATAAGGTGGTGGGAGTATGCAAGGCTTATACTACACGCGTAGGGGAAGGACCGTTCCCTACCGAATACACTTCGGGTTTCGGCAATTTTATGCGCGATAAAGGAAAAGAATTCGGGGCTACTACCGGAAGGCCGCGCAGATGCGGATGGTTCGATGCCGTGATGGCCCGGGAATCCGTAATGCTTAACGGCATATCGGAAATGGCAATCATGAAGATGGATGTGCTCGACGGGTTGGATAAAATAAAGATATGCGTTGCCTATAAATATAAGGGTAAGATCATAAAAGAGTTCCCGCATGACCTGGAGGTGTTGAGTAAGGCCGTCCCGGTCTATAAAGAAATTCCTGGTTGGCCCGGCGGGAAAGGTAAGCCCCGTTCCTTCAAGGATCTGCATCTCAATGCCCGCAGATACCTGTCGGAACTTCAGGACAGGCTTAAGTCCAAAATAACAATGGTTTCAATAGGTTCCGCAAGGACAGATACCTTATTTATATAAAACCCCGTTTGGTTTTTACAGGCTCTCATTTTCTTTAAAACTCTTGACTATAACAAGGGGTTATGTTATATTTAAGCTTCAAGTAAGCAGGTAAAAGTGCCGTGTTTGCCCGCGCCGGCAGGCGGCCTTAAGCAAATAGGGCTGGCGCGCATTTGCGCGCAACGTTCAAAGCCAAGGAGAGTCGAAATGAGGAATAAATTTTTAAGATTTGCGCTGGTTTTATTCGTATCCTTAGGATTATCAGGCTGCAGTTTTGTTTTTCAGAAAGGCAGGCGTTCCGACGCTCAGAAGATAGCGGAGTTGAACGCCCAGTTGGACGAGTTGACCCGCTCCAAGAACCTGCTCGAGCAAAAGTTCAGCAAGGAGATAAATGACAAGCAGATAAAGCTCGAAATGATGGAGAAGGGGCTGGTAATTACCGTCGTAGGAGACCTTTTGTTTGATTCCGGCAAAGCCAAGATCAGGCCCGAAGCATATCCTTTATTGAATAAGGTTTCCGGCATATTGAAAGACAATATGGCGCAGTTTGACGTGGGAATAGAGGGCCATACGGATAACGTTCCGATCAAGGTCTCCGGATGGAAATCCAACTGGGAGCTTTCTACTGCCAGGGCTTTAAGCGTATTGCACTATTTAGTTAACGAACAGGGGATCTCTCCCGAGCGCTTGTCTGCCATCGGTTACGGTGAGTACCGTCCGGTAGCCTCCAACGAAACAGCGGCGGGGCGCAAACAAAACCGCAGGGTGGAGATCGTGATCTTGCCTAATGTTACCAAGATCAAGGGTGATGCCAAGAAGTCCCCTGGCCAGGCAAGGGAACTCGAAGAAGCTGCTTCCGAACCAGATTTATCCGGGCTCAAGGAACCGGAGGAGAACCTTAAATAACAGAGCGGGCGGGAGGGCTGTTTGAAAGACCGTAAAGTAATCATCCTGGGGGCCTTATCGATAGTTTTTTTTCTGGGCATGGTCGCTTCATGCAATAACGCGATGCGTCAGAAGGAATTGCGCGATAAGGAGATGGCAGCGCGCCTGCAGCTGGAAGAAAAGATGAATAAATTTTCCCAGGAGAGGGCGGCCTTGGAAGAGAAGGTTAAGGCGAGGGAAGAGGAAGCAGAGGAGGCGAGGGAAGAGCTTGAAAAAGCCAAGAGCGCTTTAGCTCAGCAGCAGCCAGCCGAACAAACGGCCAAAGAAGGCCAGCCGCAAGAAGGTAATTAAAAAAAATGAGATAAGGGGAGTCTTGGATGAAGCATTGAGTATTTTATGAAAAGGGGAGATGATCCCCCTTTTTTATTAGAGGGAGGTGGGGTTATGAAAATGATACGCAAGATAAAAGAGAAATTGAAGAAGATCGTCCCTGCTAAGCTTGCATCTTTGAAATCCGTAAAAAGGAAGAAAAAGAGTGTTATCAAGAAAGCGGAAAGTTGCGCTGCGAGGGATATACCGGGCCTCCAGGAGACTGTTGCCGTCAATACCAAATTTTCCCATCCCGAAGATACGCGGCCCAGGAGGGTAATGCCCCAGGAGCTGCCTTCCTGTTATAACCAGGACAGGATAGTCCTGCAGGTGCGCGATCCGCGCTGGCTGCACACTTATTGGGAGACAAGGAACCAGACCATCGAGGAATTAAAGAACAGGCTGGGGGAAGAGTTTTACCGCGCAAAGAAGATACTCAGGGTTTATGATGTTACCAATATCATCTTCAACGGCCATAACGCCAACAGCTTCTTTGACATCCAGTATAATGATTTCGCCACCAGTTGGTATATTGACACGGCGGGCCCCGGACGCTCCTGGTGCGTGGACCTGGGTTTGATGCTGGCCGACGGAAGGTTTATCACTATCCTGCGTTCCAATGTTGTTTCTACCCCCCTGGACGGTCCGTCATGGATCACCGACGAAGAATGGATGATCCCCGACGATGTCTTCGCCAGGCTTTATGGGATGGGGTTTGGATTAGGCAAGAGCTCTCCTGTAGGCGGCGCCTGGCAGCAGCGCCTGAAGCAGGGGTTGTTCAGCTCCGGCATATCTTCCAGCCCCGTAAGAAAGGCGGTCAAGGAGAGAAGCTTCTGGATGAAGGTGGATTGCGAGCTGATTGTTTACGGGGCGACCGAACCGGACGCGAAAGTTACCGTGCAAGGCCAGCCCATCAAATTAAGGCCGGACGGCACCTTTACCCTTCGTTATTATCTGCCGGACAGCAGGCAGGTTATACCGGTCAAGGCCTCTTCCGCGGATGGAGTAGAGGAACGTACAATTACACCGATCGTAACGAGGGAGACAAGATAAGCCATGCCTAAAGGATACCTTTGCCTTGTCTTACACGGACACCTGCCTTTTGTGCGTCACCCGGAACATGAGAATTTCCTGGAAGAAGATTGGCTCTATGAGGCGATTACCGAGACATACGTGCCTCTGCTTTCCGTCTTTGAAGGGCTGGTCGTTGACGGCATAGATTTCCGTATCACCATGACTTTAAGCCCTACGCTCATCTCCATGCTTTCAGATCCCCTGTTACAGGAGCGTTACCTGAGGCATATAAACAAGCTTATCGAATTGTCCCAGAGGGAGATGGAGAGGACAAAGTGGCAGGAGTCTTTCAGGCGCCTGGCCGAAATGTATTTTGTCAGGTTCTCCCACGCGCGGGATATCTTCCAGAAGTATAACAACAACCTGGTATATGCTTTTAAAAAATACCAGGATATGGGAAAGCTTGAGGTAATTACCTGCGGGGCCACCCATGGGTTTTTCCCGTTGATGGATGTATGCCGGGATTCGGTGCGCGCGCAGGTAAAGGTGGCGGCGGACCATTACGCGGGCGTATTCGGCAGGAGGCCGCGCGGCATCTGGCTGCCGGAATGCGGTTTCTGTCCGGGGCATGACGAAATATTGCGCGAGGCCGGAATACGTTATTTCTTTACCGATTCCCACGGATTACTGCACGGCACCCCCAGGCCTAAATACGGGGTTTTTGCGCCGGTCTATTGCAAGGGTACGGGAGTAGCCGCCTTCGGCAGGGACCTGGAGTCTTCGAAGCAGGTCTGGTCTTCCATTGAAGGATACCCCGGAGATTATAATTACCGGGAGTTCTACCGGGATATCGGGTTCGACCTGGAGTTTGAATATATCAAGCCGTATATCCACCCGGACGGCGTACGTATCAATACAGGGATAAAGTATTACCGGATTACCGGTTCGAGCAACCATAAGGAGCCTTATGTCCCGGAGTGGGCAAGGGACCGGGCAACCGAACATGCCGGGAACTTCATGTTCAACCGCCAGAAACAAGCCTGCTATCTTAATGACCTGATGGGTAAACCTCCGGTTATCGTTTCTCCTTACGACGCAGAACTCTTTGGCCACTGGTGGTATGAAGGGCCGATGTGGCTGGATTTCCTTTTTCGAAAAATCGCCTGCGACCAGAACGAGGTGGCTGTGATTACCC
>JAQUKF010000045.1 GCA_028719265.1 Candidatus Omnitrophota bacterium | reverse complement strand
GGATGATAAGATCCCTAATCTTGATTTTATTCTGCCTGGGGAATGTTTTTACCCCTGCGCAAGCCCAGGAGGCATCCGAATCGGCGCTTCATCCGGCCAGCTACTGGGAATCCCTAAACGATGGTAACCTGCAGTGTCTTTTATGCCCGCGTAAATGCGTTCTGAAGGAGGGGGAGCGGGGTTTTTGCACCGTGCGCATAAACAAGAACGGCAGCCTCTATACTCTAGGTTACGGCAATCCGGTAGCTGTGCACATCGATCCTATCGAGAAAAAACCGTTTTTCCATGTTCATCCGGGGGCCAGCGTCTATTCGCTTGCCGTTGCCGGATGCAACATGCGTTGTGTCTTCTGTCAGAATTGGCAGATATCACAGTCCCGGCCGGATGAGGCTCAAAGCTACAGGCTTTCTCCGTCCGAAGCAGTTAATCAGGCCGAACAGAATGGATGCCGTTTTATCGCATATACCTATACAGAACCGACGATATTTTATGAATACATGATGGATATCGCCAAGATTGCCAAGTCCAGGGGTATAAAGAATACAATGCATACATGCGGTTACATTAACCGGGAACCCTTAAAAGAACTCCTGCGGTATATGGATGCGGTGAACGTCGACTTGAAAGGTTTTTCTGAAGAGGTATACTCCAAGATAGGACAGATGGCCAGCCTGGGGCCGGTTTTGGAGACTCTTAAGACGGTCAAGGGTTCGGGCGTATGGCTTGAGATCACTTGTTTACTTATCCCGGGTTTGAATGACGACTCCTCCAGGATAAGAGAAATGTGCGAATGGATAAGGGATAATTTAGGAGATGAAACCCCGGTGCATTTCAGCCGTTTTATGCCAGCTTTTAAACTAATGAACCTTCCTCCTACTCCGTTGGAAAAGCTAAAAGAGGCATGTAATATAGCCAAAAGCGCAGGGTTGAAATATGTTTATATCGGGAATGTCCCCGGCCACCCCCTGGAATCCACCTATTGTCCCCGCTGCGGCAAAATCCTCGTCAAGAGGATAGGGTATAAAATATTGGAAAATAATATCAAGGACGGCAAATGCGTTTTTTGCGGTAACGAGATAGCCGGCAGATGGGACCTTTAATTTATTTACAGTTGTTTGGTATCGGCTTAAGTTTCGGCTTTACCGGCCCCTGTTTTTTCTCCTGTACGCCTTTCCTGTTGGCTTATCTTGCCGGCAAAAACCTCAATTGGAAAGACGGGTTAAAAGAGGCGCTTATATTCTTTTGCGCCAGGTTGTTTGCTTATCTCCTCCTGGGGTATCTTGCCGGGTTGTCTTCCGTCGTGCTCAGGCGGTTTAGCGGTTCAGGTTTTCTGGGATTTTTAAAGCCTGCCGGCGGAATAATTATTGTCGCGCTTGGAATATCCATCCTGCTTGGTAAATTTCCGCAATGCTGCGGATGCAGGCCTTCGTTGAATAAGACATTTACATTTTTCAGCCTGTTTGCCCTGGGTTTTATCTCCGGGATATTTCCCTGCGCGCCGCTTGTGGCGCTGCTTTTTGAGATCACTGTCATTTCCAGGAGCGCCTGGGAAGGGGCTCTTTGCGCCCTTGCCTTTGGTTTAGGTACGTTTATCGCTGGTTTTATAATTATCGCCGGGTTCTCGAAAGCCGTTTCCTGGTTCCCGGCAAGAGTATTGAAATCTGATTTCAGCCTGTTTGTTTTTCGCGCCATTTGCGCCCTTATTTTGATTTTATTCGGGGCGAGCTTCATCTTTTTCTAAACATGAGGGTTATTTGAATGGGGATTTTGTTTTCTATTTTCTTGATCGGGTTCACCGCCATGTCGCTGCAGATCATTATTCTGCGCGAGATGCTGGTAGTCTTTTACGGCAACGAGATATCTATAGGTTTTATTCTGGGAAGCTGGCTTTTCTGGGGAGCTGCGGGAAGCTGGTTTTTGGGAAGGTTTTCCGACAAGGTCAAATCAAGGCTATTCCTGCTTTCGCTCTGCCAGCTTGCCTCGGCCTTTCTGCCGGTATTAAGTATTTTAGCCATCAGGTCGATTAAAACTTATCTTGGGCTTGCGCCAGGCGAACTTATTGGATTCATCCCCATGGCTTTATCCAGCTTCTTTGTTTTGGCGCCGATATGCGCGCTTTTGGGATTCATGTTTTCGCTGGGCTGCAAGATATACATTTCCAATCCGGCCGACAGGGCGCGGGATATAGGACTGGCCTACGGCTGGGAATCAGCCGGGGCGATGCTGGGAGGGGCGCTTACCAGCATTATTTTCGTGCGCTGCCTTAACCCTCTTATTATTTGCGTTCTTGTCGGTTTAATGAATGTTGCCGTCTCATTCCTTCTCTTATTTAAAAGGGATAAAAGAGCTGTTTTTTCCCTGCTCGTTTTTATTGCGGCGGTATTCTTGTGGTTATCCGGCACCTGGAAGAGCCTTGATGAACACGCGCTTGAGAGGCAATGGGAAGGCTACCGGATTTTGGGTGCGGAAAATTCGGTTTACGGAAACGTGATGGTAACAAGGAAAGGCCGGCAATATTCTTTTTTCGACAACGGATTACACCTTTACAGCCTGCCGGATGAGCAAGGAGCGGAGGAGGCGGTGCATTTTGCTCTTTTGCAGCAGGCGAACCCGCAGGAGGTTCTTTTGATAGGCGGAGGAGTTGGGGGACTGGCAGGGGAGATCCTCCGTTATCCGGTCAAGAGCCTTGATTACCTTGAGCTCGACCCTCTTATTATAAAGATGGCCGCCAGATACCTTCCGGATGAAGAATACTCTTCTCTTAGGGACATGAGGGTTTCAATATATAATCTGGATGGAAGGTTTTTCCTCAAGAGTACGCGTAAGAAATACGACTGCGTGATTACTCATTTGGGGGACCCTTATACCGCGCAGATAAACAGGTATTATACGGTTGAATTCTTTAAAGAAGTGAAGAGCGTCCTTAATAAAAACGGGATTTTTTCCTTTTATTTAAGCGCCTCGGAGAATTATATCAGTCCGGAATCCGGGGAGTACTTAAGATCGGTTTACTTGGGGTTGAAAAAGGCGTTCGAGGAGGTGTTGGTTGTGCCAGGGGACAACGTTTGTTTCCTGGCTTCTGATAAACCGGGAGTAATCAGCCTTGATTACCGCCTCTTGGAAAAAAAGTCAAGAGAGAAAGGATTGGGTCTAAAGTATGTAAGGGAGTATTACCTTTTCTCCAGATTGTCCCCGCAGCTTATCGCTTACACTGAAGGCGTTCTGACGCGCAAGACCGGCACAAGGCTTAATTACGACTTTTGGCCGAGCACGTATTATTATAACATGATCTTCTGGGCGGCGCGCCTTGGTGATACGGGTTTTAAGGATATTCTCAAAGGAGTTGATTATAGGAGGATGATTTATGCCCTGTGGGCCGCTTGCCTCCTTATCGTTATATTTGGGTTCTTTCAGTTGCGCAAAGGCGCAGATCCTTATAAAAATATAAGCCTGATGGTTTTAATGAGCACCGGTTTTTCCGTTATGGCTATACAGGTGATAGTATTATTGGCTTTCCAGATTATCTACGGGTACATATTTTATAAAGTCGGTTTTCTTCTTACGGTTTTTATGGCGGGTTTGGCCGGCGGGAGCTTTTGGGCATCCAGGGCCATGGAGAGATCCGGCAGGCCGTTGGATATCTTGTTGTCGGTTATTTTTCTCTTGTGTGTTTTGACCCTGGGGATGCCCGTGTTATTCTCCCGGATGGCAATGACCGGTAATGCAGTTTTATCTGCAATAGGCGCGGATGTCGTATTCCCCTTCCTGTCGGCTGTTTCTGGCTTGCTGGCAGGGATGGGGTTTCCCGCGGTTAACAAGATATGCCTGAAGGAGAACAACCGGGTGGGCAGGGTAGCCGGCCTTACCTATGGCATAGACCTGTTAGGTTCTTGTCTTGGCGCCTTGGCCAGCGGGATAATATTTATCCCCGTGCTTGGCGTAACCCGGAGCTGCTTGGCGGTTTCAGCCGTTAATTTTTCCATCCTGGCGGTATTAGTTTTTGCCAGGCGCAAATTTTTAGCCACTTGATATTTTACTTATATAATGTATAATTACTTTACTTGTTATTGTTCGGATTTGATAATTTTATGCGCGGGTGGTGAAATGGCAGACACGCAAGCATGAGGGGCTTGTGCCGCAAGGCTTGGGGGTTCAACTCCCCCCCCGCGCACTTGTAGTTTTGGACACAGATCCTGTTTCGTTAGAGAGAATTGATTTTATTTGCTCTCGGAAAGAGTTTTCTCCTAGCCCTGCCCGCTAAAAGTCATTCTCTTTTTGCCCGTCTGCCCAAAAGAGCAATGGCCTTGTCAATATAAATCGCAGGATTCGTTTTTTATATAAGTTAAATACTTATGCCGGTGGGCTCGTTTGTAATCAACAAAGAAGGCTCTTTTTGAATTATTTCATCAACACTTTCATTGAGGTATTTATTCTTAGTCGCTCCCGCCTCTGTTTTGATGTACTTTTGACCATCCCAAGTATAGATGTAAAATTGTAATTTGTGTTTGCAGCCGCAGCAGTAATCATTTTCCCATTTTGGCTCCGCTATTATAATCTTATTGCCTGATCCGTCTTTACCGGCAAATTTACACGCCCCAAATGAGGGATACCCGGGGCCGTTTATCGCCGTATATTTTCCGTCTTTATAAGTCAACAATAAGAGATAGATCGTCCCTCCGCAACCCATCGCATAGCTGGCGTCTTTAATCAGCATGGCGTCATATCCGTCGCCGAAAAGATTGTTTAATCTCTGTACTCCCCAGATGAGATTTCCTAACCCGGTATAACTAAAAACCTCTTTTGAATAATTATCGTTTTCGGTGAAAATCTTTACCATGTTGGGGCCCCGCCTGTCACCGAGATTATCAGAAACAGTATTATAAACTTTTACTATCTCGTTTTTCCCGTCATTATTCAAATCTAGACTGAATTTATACTCTATACCTGCAGGATCTTTCGCCAATTCGTATCCTGGGGTTTTAATGGGGATCTTGCCGCCTTTCCAATAAGCAAAAAAGAGGACAATGCATGAAAGAAAAGCGATAGTAACCCCGATTGAAATTCCCCTTTTTTTATACATTAAATGATTATATAAAATAATTCTTTAATAATTGTGCCTGCCTCTTTGCGATTCCACAAATTTTTATCTATGGTCTGCCTTCGGCAGCCTTTTCAGAAAACATGGAGAAGGGAACGACTTTTTCTTGATTTATAAATTAAATTTGGCAGGAAACCAGAAAAAGTTTTAACTTGATTTAGTTTGAACACCCGGCTCAATCTTATTTAAGGTCTTTTCGGGTATTCTTTAGCTGAAGGTTTTAATTCCTTCTCGCAAGGACTGTTAAAGCCTTATTTGCCTTGACGGTTGTCCTGCCGTTTATCCTTGACGTAATTGCTTTTTTCCGCGCCTTTGGCAAGTTTTTTTAGTTCCGCCCCGATCTCGCCTATTTGAGCCACATGCGTTATATCCCGGGTTTCGTTGGTCACTACCCCTATGGAAATGGAGATCAGGCGGATCTTGTGGATTTGGTTTTGACGGTCGTATCCGACAATAAAGCCATTCTCCCTGTCTTCCTGGTTGTAGAAGGAAGGGGAAATTTTATCAAAGTCACGGATTATCTTTTCGCATAACCTGTCGGCTATATCCGGGGTGGTTATGACCACGAAATCGTCCCCGCCGATGTGCCCTACAAAATCCTGCGGGTTGCCCAATTCTTTGGCTGCTCCCAGCAGTATGCGCGCGGTTTCACGTATCACATCATCCCCGTGTTCAAATCCGTATTTATCGTTGTAGGCCTTGAATTTGTCCAGGTCGACGTAGCAGACCGCGTAAGGTTTTTTGCTTTCTATGCATTTCGAGAGCTCGTTTAATATCGCGATGTTTCCGGGAAGGCGGGTGAGGGGATTTGCCTCCAGGTCTCTTTTTGTCCTTCTTAAGACCATGCGTATCCTGGCCAGGAGTTCTTTTGGTTCAAAAGGCTTGACAATATAATCGTCGGCCCCGGAATCAATACCGTCTATTTTGTCTCCGATTTCGCCTTTTCCCGTCACCATGATTATCGGCAGATGGGCCAGTAACAAATCCTTTTTGATCAATCCGCACAATTGCAATCCGTCCATTTTCGGCATTTTGTAATCCAACAGTACCAGGTCCAGGGGTTTTGAACGGATGATCGCCAGTGCCTCTTCGCCGTTTCCAGCCTCCAGCGTGTCGTAGTCCTCTTCGGTCAGCGTGATTTTAAGCACATCTCTTATGTCCGGATCGTCATCAGCAATAAGTATTTTGATATTCATCTTTTGTTTAAGCGGCGTTCAGGGTAAAGCTGAAGGTTGAACCTTCACTGAGCTTGCTTTTTACCCATATCCGTCCCTGGTGCGCCTCGATAATGTGTTTTACGAGGGCAAGCCCCAGTCCGGTGCCTTTTACCTCCTGGTTGATTGCGTTTTCCACACGGAAAAACTCCTGGAATAGTTTGCCTTGCGCGTCCTCCGGTATGCCGAAGCCCGTATCTGTAACATCCACCTGGATCACGCGGCCCGAGCGGTGCGCGTTTATGTTTATTTTTCCGTTTTCGGGAGTAAACTTCAGGGCGTTCCCCGCCAGGTTAATAAAAACCCGTTCTATCTGGCTTCGGTCAGCCAGGATGTTGCGGCAGTCCTCCGGGATGTTGATGCCGAAGGCGATATTCTTGGCCTTCAGCTGTTCAGAGAGGAGGTCTGCCACCTTTTCGGCGACGTAGTTCAAATCCAGGGTTTCCAGCTTCATGTTTACCTTGCCGGACTCGATGCGCGAGATATCCAGGAGGTCGTTTACCATATGCACCAGTTCATCACTATGGCGGTTTATTTTTTCCAGCCGGATCCTTATTTCTTCTGGTACGGCGCCCAGCTTTCCGGCAAGCAGGATTGCCGCGTATCCTTTGATCGAGGTAAGCGGGGTCCTTAATTCGTGGGATACGCTGGAGATGAAGTCGCTTTTGCGTTTGCTGACCTTGCCAACCTCATCCAACGCCTGGCTTAATTGGCGGGTTCTTTCCTCAACCTTTATTTCCAGCTCCTGCTGAGACCTCCATGTCTTTTCAAAAAGACGGGCATTATCCAAGGTTTGGCCGATTTGGTTGGCCAGGATAGTGATCAGCTCCTGTTCTCCTTCGGTTATATGGGTTTCTATATTCTGGGTGCCTACAAAAATAAAACCCTGGTCTCCTTCCTGGGCCGGTATCGGGCAGATAATAAATGAACGCACTTGGTAGATATTGCAGACCTTTTCTTTCGTCAAAAAATTATCCGGGGTGAATACGGAAGAAGCGGTTTTGCCGCTGCTGATCAGCTCCAGGTAATAGCCTTTATCCTTGTTTACGGAGGACTTTACCTTTTCGGGCTCAGTTTCGTCATAACCCAGGCTTAAGCATACATAAAATTCTCTCTTCAGGTCATTCCACAGGAAGGCGAAGGATTTTTCGAACCCCAGCTCTTCCAGGTATTCACTGCCTATTTTCCTGAATATCTGTTTTTCTTCCAGCGTGGTACTGATATCCTTGGATAGTTTCTGCAGGATGTCCAGCCCTGAGATCTTTTTGTCCAGTTCTTCCTGGGTCTTGTTAAGCTCCATGTCCGTGCGCATGATCAGTTTGGCTTGCTCGTCCATTTCCTCAAGGGAAGATTTCAGCGATGATATCTGCTTTTCTTTTTCTTTCAGTTTTTGCACTTTTGCCAATAGGAATACACCGAGCGCGGCGATAGTTACGCAAAAGCTGATAAATATGAGGTTTGGCATTTTATTGGCCTCCTAACGCCAGGACGTTTATGCTTTGGTTATGGCAGTAAGCCCGTCCGAGATAACTTATTGATTTAAGCGGCGCCTGCTCCCCGTATGTATATATTCCTATCAGGGGGGCGTCTTCCCCGAAAACCGACTTGATTATTTCGAGCTCTTTTAGATTTTGCCTACCCAGGAGGGTAAACCTGGATGCGGAGTTAAAAACTATGACCAGCTTGGCTTTATGCCCGCCGAGATTCCTTTTTGCTTCTTCGCATGATGCGACGGCAGCAGCAAGACAGGAGTCTTTAGTGCCGATCATTAACCGTATCGGGCTGCCCTGGGGTATATCTCCCTGGGTAACTATTGAGCCGTCATCCCTTATGGAAATTATATTGCGCAGAAGGTATTCCTTTTCGCCTTCCAGGTAAATACCTATCGGATAGAATATCGATATGCGCCGGAGTTCCTTGGCCAGTTCCAGGGCGTCTTTAGCGAAGTAGTCTTCGTAAAGCTTTATTGCCGGCTGGCCGTTGATCTCTTTGATGATATTCTTGTCGGAACTGGTAACGTAGCGGATTTTACCCAGCGCCCTCCATCCGTGCTTGATGCCGAACCCGAAGTTCACTTTTCCTCCGAAGAGCATGCCGCAGCAGGCATCCGTGAGCACCTCTTTATTGAAATACTGGAAAGTTTTTACGTAAGCGGAATTATCTGAAGCGGAGGCGCCGATCAAAGGGAAGCTCCTGCCAAGTTTTTCCTGGAGCCCGTTGATCAGGCTTGTCCCGTCCGATATCAAACCGTCCGAGAAGATCAGGCTCAGGTTTCTGCGCGCATCTCTGCATCCGCTCAAAAGTTTTTCCGCCAGTTCCCTCCCGGCGGCAAGCGGGGTCCTTTTGTTTACGTCGGTGACCAGGGACCAGTTTAAGGAAGACTGCTGGTCCAGGCTGATCAACAGGATAGCGAAACCGTGCTTAAATATGCCTCTTTTTGTTATGATCCCCAGGCTGCTGCACCCCAATATGGGGACTCCGCCTAATAGATTATTAGTAATTCTCAATACCAGGGGGTGTGCAAATTCTATGGTGGTAAAAATAACAGCCAGGTCTTTGCGGGTTTTACCCAGGCCGATTATCGCCTGGCCCACCGCTTCGTTTACGGCTTGAATATGGTCTTTATTTTCGCTAAAGCCAAGGCTTATATTCATGGCAGTCAGTATATAATGTAAATAATGGAGGGTCAATATAATTGTTGACTAAAGCCTCTTATATAGTAAAATAACTCTAAATAATTTTTGGCCCCATCGTCTAGCCCGGTCCAGGACGTCAGGTTCTCAGCCTGTAAACACCGGTTCAAATCCGGTTGGGGCTATTAAGTCATCAACCGAGTCCTGCGTTTTTTGCGGGGCCGGTTGGGGCTATTAAGTCATCAACCGAGTCCTGCGTTTTTTGCGGGGCCGGTTGGGGCTATTAAGTCATCAACCGAGTCCTG
>JAQUKF010000044.1 GCA_028719265.1 Candidatus Omnitrophota bacterium | reverse complement strand
TCCCTGGCAAAATCGGCAAGGACCTTGCACTGGTTGGCGCTCTTTAAATCCTTGGCGGGAGCGAAATGGTCCGGGACAAGGACGATCTTGTCTTTACTGAATACCTTCTTGAATCCGGATTTCTTGAACTCTGAAATTGCCAGGGGGGCGGTAATATCGTTAGCCAGGGCGATATCCACCTTTGCCTCAATGAATTCACCCGGCTTAATCGATTTCCTTCCGGAGTGCTTCAACAATATTTTTTCCGCTATCGTATAACCCATTTTCCTTAAAAATTAGTTGCCTTAATTATCCTTGCGGGCCGGATAATGGAAGATCTCTTACCGCCAACATCTCCGGGTAAAACCGTAAAATGCCACACTCGCAAGAGAAATATGTGTTTACTTAAATTTCCTTACAATAAGAGAGGCGTTGTGCCCGCCGAACCCTAAAGAATTGGACATGCAGGAAACTACATCTGCCTTGCGCGCCGTATTGGGAACATAATCCAGGTCGCATTCCGGATCCGGGTTTTCATAGTTGATAGTAGGAGGAACAACCCTGTCTCTGATCGCCAGGCAGCAGGCCACAAACTCCACGCCGCCTGCGGCACCCAGGAGGTGGCCGGTTACTGACTTCGTGGAAGAAACCATTATCTTTTTGATATCTCCGCCAAAGGTCTTCTTCATGGACAAGGTCTCGATCTTATCGTTCAGCTTGGTGGAGGTCCCGTGAGCATTGATATAATCCATCTCTCCGGGGTTCATCTGCGCGTCTTTTAAGGCCAACGACATCGCCTGGGCCGGCCCCGCCCCTTCAGGATCGGGCGCGGTTATATGGTAAGCGTCGCAGCTCATGCCAAAACCAATGATTTCTGCGATGATATTTGCCCCTCTCTTCTGCGCGTGTTCCAAGGTCTCCAGCACCACCAAACCGCTTCCTTCGGCCATGATAAATCCGTCGCGGTCACGGTCAAAAGGCCGGCTTGCTTTCTTGGGATCGTCATTCCTTGTTGAAAGAGCCTTTAAGGCGCAAAAACCGCCCACCGCGGTAGGAACAATGCAGCTTTCCGTCCCGCCGGTAAGCATCACATCCGCGTCTCCATAAAGGATCATCCTGTAGGCATCCCCGATCGCGTGCGACCCGGAAGCGCAGGCGGTAGCAACACAGGAATTAGGCCCCTTCAAACCGTGGATTATCGCCACCATACCGCTTGCCTCATTGACAATAAGCATGGGAATGAGAAAAGGAGACAATCTCGAAGGGCCCTTGTTCAACAAGACCTTGTGCTCTTCTTCAATAGTATAGAGACTGCCGATCCCCGAACCGATAAGCACACCGATGCGGCTCCTGTCCTCTTTATCCAGGTCCAGGCCGCTGGACTCCATAGCCTGCTTGGCCGCGGCAATGGCAAACTGCACGAACCTCGCAGTCCTCTTGGTCTCTTTAAGAGATATACCGTAGAGCGAAGGGTTGAAATCCTTGACCTCGGCGGCAATCCTGGAATCGAAACCCGTCGTATCAAAACTATTGTTAAGGCTAACCCCGCTCTTGCCCTCCCTTAGGGATTGCCAAAAGCTCTCCACATCGTTGCCTACGGGGGTAATCGCCCCCAAACCTGTAATTACTACTCTTTTTTTCATTTTCATTCCAATATAATTTACCCCGCCATAGTCAAAATGCGGGGTAAATTATTTATTTTAAACTATTTGATTTATTATTTGGCGCTTTTCTCGTCAATATACTTCATGGCATCGCCTACGGTAGTGATCTTCTCGGCATCCTCATCCGGGATTTCAATGCCGAACTCTTCTTCTAAGGCCATAACCAGCTCTACAGTGTCGAGCGAATCCGCGCCTAAGTCATCGACAAATGATGCCTCAGGGGTTACCTCTTCGGGCTTTACGCCTAACTGTTCCGCTATGATTGATTTCACCTTCTCTTGTACTGCCATTCTTTTTCCTCCTTGTGTAGAAACACATACCCGCCTTGATTGGCTGCTTAAGACATGCGCCAGGCCATTTAAGGGCCGCTGGCACTTTGGCAGCGCGGGGATGTTTCGTATCCCTTGTGTCTTACGCCATGACCATCCCGCCGTCAACGGTTATTACCTGGCCGGTTATATAGCTTGATTCCTCGGAAACCAGGAACAAACAGGCATTCGCTACATCCTGCGGAGTTCCAAGCTTGTCCAAGGGAATAGCTTCCAGCATTTTCTTCTTCAGCTCTTCGGGAAGCTTGGCGGTCATTTCTGTCTGGATGAATCCTGGAGCTACAGCGTTGGCATTGATATTGCGGCTGGCCAACTCTTTAGCTGTTGTTTTTGTAAGAGCGATTATCCCCGCCTTGGAGGCGGCGTAATTTGCCTGCCCGGGATTACCCATCAACCCGATAATCGAGGCTATGCTGACAATCCTGCCGTTTCTCTGCTTGATCATCGGCCGGCTCACGGCCTTGATGCAGTTGAAAGTACCCTTAAGGTTAACGTTAATCACTGCATCCCAATCAGCTTGGGACATTCTAAGCAAAAGATTGTCTTTAGTAATCCCGGCGTTGTTAACTAATATATCAACCTTTCCCATTTTGTCAAGAATTTTATTTACCCCTTCTTCCACTGCCTCGATTTTGGTCACATCCATCTCCAGGGCCAGCGCCTTGCGCCCCAATCCTTCTATCTCAAGGGCGGTCTTCTGGGCGATTTCCAGGTTAACATCGGCAACAACGATATCAGCCCCCTCCCTGGCAAAGGTCATCGCGATCGCCTGCCCTATCCCTCTTGCCCCTCCGGTAACCAAAGCAACTTTACCTGCCAATCTCATCTTTTCCTCCCTTACTCCCCTATGCTGCCCTTATTTTTACCTTTTATTTTGGTTTTGTCTTTGATTTTACCCTGATCTTTGCTCTTGTTTTGCTTACGCGCTATTTTCTTAACTACTAACTACTGGCTGCTATCTACTGCTCTTATATCTGCGGATTTTTCGATATTTACCACCCGCGCGTTACCGTCTATGCGGCGCATCAGCCCCTTTAACACTTTCCCCGGCCCGAACTCATAGAAATCGGTTATGCCAGAAGCCAGGATCAGCCTCATGGATTCCTCCCATCTTACCGAGCCCTTTACCTGGTTTACCAGGTTATCTTTTATAATCTCCGGCTCAGACTGCGGCTGGGCGGTATAGTTACCGATTATGGGGAATGCCGGCTTAAAGATCTGTACGCCGTCTAAGGCGGTTTTTAATCCTGCCGCCGCTTCTGCCATCAGGGAAGAATGGAAACCTCCACTCACTTCAAGGGGGATCACTCTTTTAGCCCCTGCCTGACTGCATAACTCCATAGCCCTGTTTACCGCTTCAACCCTGCCGGTAATTACTGTCTGCCCGGGGCAATTTAAATTGGCTATCTCTGCCCCCGACTGAAGGCAAATCTCTTTTAGTTTCTCCGCGGGAAGCTCCAGGACCGCGGCCATGCCTCCGGGGTTCTTTCTGGAGGCCTCCTCCATTAATTTACCCCTCTTCCTTATCAGGCGGATGCCGTCATCAAAGGCCAAGGCGCCGGAGGCAATCAGCGCGGAATATTCACCCAAACTTAAACCCGCCGCGAAAGAAGGGACGGCTTTTGATTTTGACCTGAATGCTTCAAAAGCGGCAATGCTTGCGGTAACTATAGCCGGCTGCGATATGTCAGTAGCCTTAAGCGCCTCTTCCGGGCCCTCGAAACAAATCTTCTTCAATTCGATACCCAGCACCTCTTCGGCCCTGTCAAATATCCTGGCGGCTTCCGGGAAAGCTCCATAAAGGTCCTTCCCCATCCCAACATACTGGCTTCCCTGTCCGGCAAATAAAAAAGCTGTCTTTCCTTGCATTTTATAACTCTATCACGCAGGCGCCCCACACGAGCCCGCCCCCAAAGCAGTCAAGGAGCACGGTGTCTCCTTTCTTTACCCTTCCCTCTTTTACCGCCTCTACCAGCCCGGTAATCGTGGAAGCGCTGGACATGTTCCCGTATCTCTCTATATTAAGGTAAATCTTGTCCTCCGAGATCCCCAGCCTCTTGGCTACCGCCATAATGATACGCGAATTGGCCTGGTGCGGGACTATAAGATCCACGTCTTTAAAAGTTATCCCGGCCCGTTTTAATGCCGTTTCGGCCGCTTCAGTCATTGTGCGCACGGCTATCTTAAACAATTCATTACCCTGCATCTTGATGTAATGCATGCGGTTCCTCACCGTTTCTTCGCTTGCCGGCATTCTCGAGCCTCCGGCAGGAAGATTCAACAAATCCAGGTTAGAACCATCACAGCCCAAATACATGGAGACAATACCGCCGGACTCAACCTCGGAAAGCACGCATGCCCCCGCCCCGTCACCGAACAAAACACAGGTATTCCTGTCCTTCCAATCGGTAAAAGCGGATAACTTCTCCGCCCCGACGACCAGGACATTCTTGTAAGTGCCGTTCTTCACAAACTGATAACCTATGGATAACCCGTAAACGAACCCTGCGCAGGCGGCGGAAATGTCGAACGCCGCAGCCTTCCTGGCGCCGAGGGTGTTCTGCAGAATAGATGCGGTGGAAGGCATAGGCATATCACCGGTGATAGTGGCGACAACTATCATATCCAGGTCTTCGGCGGAAAGCTTCGCATCCTTTAAGGCCTCTTTTGCCGCCTTTACCGCCATATCGGAAACTGCTTCCTCTTTTGAGGCGATCCTGCGCTCTTTTATGCCTGTGCGCGTAGTGATCCACTCATCCGAGGTATCTACCATCTTTTCGAGGTCGGTATTGGTCAATACCTTTCCAGGAAGATATTCCCCCAGGCCGATTATCCCTGTTTTCTTCAACTTTTTCTCCTTATTGCCCTACCTGATTAACTTTACCTAAGACTGCCGGGCTTATCCGCCCGTCAAGCTGGCAGGCTAAACTCTTATTGCCTCAAGGATCTTGGCGTTAACCTGGCGCTCAATCTCCTCCTTGGCAACCCTGATGGCGTTCTTGATCGCCCTTTTACTCGAGCGTCCGTGGCCGATAATCACCACGCCGTTTACTCCCAATAAAAGCGCTCCGCCGTATTCGGCGTAGTCGATCTGTTTCTTGAAATGCTTGAGGCTTGGCATCATAAATACCAGGCCGATCTTGCCCCAGACGCTGCCCAAAAGGTGTCGCTTAAGGAATTTCTGCATCGCCTCCGCCGCGCTCTCGGAAACCTTTAAAGCCACATTCCCCACGAAACCGTCGCAGATAATGATATCGCACTTACCGGTAAAAAGGTCCCTGCCTTCAACGTTGCCTATGAAATTCAGCTTGCTCTTCTCCAGGAGCTCATAAGCCTCGCGGATGAATTCCGTACCCTTTTTCTCCTCCTCGCCGATATTCAACAACCCCACCGCGGGGTCAGGCTTGTTCAATATATTCTTGCAATAAGCATCGGCCATGATCCCGTACTGGAGAAGCTGGGAAGGCTTGGGATCGATATTCGCCCCCACATCAATGATCAGCGAATTGCCCTTTAATGTCGGGGTGACTATGCCGATCCCCGGCCGTTCGATACCCGGGAGAAGCCCTAATCCCAATGTTCCCGCGCAGACCACCGCCCCGGTATTACCGGCGCTGAAGAAGGCGTCAGCTTTGCCCTCTTTAACCAGGTTGATGCCGACCACGATAGAAGAATTCCTTTTCCTCCTGATGCTGGTGGCGGGAGGCTCGCACATCTCGATAACTTCGGAGGCATGCTGGACGCTTATCCTGCTGCCGGTATATTTATATTTCTTAAGAAGCCTTTCGATCTTCGGCTGGTCCCCAACGAGAACGACATCTACGTCGTATTCTTTTACCGCCAGGAGGCTGCCTTCGATAACTACCTCGGGCGCATAGTCGCCGCCCATAGCATCAACTACTATTTTCATATTACTTCTCCCGGAACTGCTTATTCGCCCTTCCTGTCCCGCTAAAAGGCTTCCTTCTTGCTTAACGCAGGCTTTCTCCGCCGGAAAAACTAGCGTGTCCGGATTACGCTAAACAAGGATTAGGCGCTTACTTCTTTTTTTTCTTCTCTTTAGGCTTGATTTCCATGACCTGGCGGCCGTCATAATATCCGCATACCAGGCAAACGCGATGGGAAAGCTTTAATTGTTTGCATTGCGGACAAGGGACCAGGTTTGTTTTCTTTATTTTCCAGTGCGTACGGCGCTTTCTGCCGCGCTGCGCTGAATGTTTTCTTTTAGGTAGAGCCACAGTTACATCCTCCTTCGTTCTTGTTTTTGCCGCATTTTACGCAAAGACCCTTGCAGTCCTCGCTGCAAAGGGGTTTGACAGGATAATCCAGCATGAACTCCTCCCTTATGTCGGGATTCAAATCTATAAAAGTTATACTGCTGTCAAGCGAATAACTTAGCTGCGCCTTTTTATCGAATTCCCATTCGAAGTCTTTCAGGCAGCGGGAGCATGAAGCACAAAGCACCGCCCGCGCGTCCAGCTTTACGATAAGCGCGTTAATCCCCCTGGAAACCTGCGCCCTCACTTTCAAATTCGAGCGGAACTTTATCAGTTCGGTTTCCAGATCAAGCGCTGACGGCTTGATCTCTTCCTCCAAAAGCAGGCCCTCTGCGGGGACCTGGTTAATAAAAATTTTCACGCCGTACCTTCGGTCAATTTCCGGATATCCCTAAAACCTTCCTGCCTTGTTCAACGCCTAAGAAGAAACGGAAATTCCCTATTTCCTGCGCAATTTATTCTTTATGGCCCTGGAAACGAAATCCGGCACAAGATCGGAGATGTCCGCGCCCAACCCGGAAACCTCCTTGATCAGCCTGGCCGAAAGATAGCTATAGGACTCATGCGGCATAAGAAAGATCGTTTCTATATCCCCGGCCAGCCTGCGGTTGGTCAATGCCATCTGGAATTCATACTCGAAATCCGAAAGCATACGCACCCCGCGCACCAGGACCTTGGCCTTCATCCTATGGGCAAAGTCCACCACCAGACCGTCAAAATGGGTAACCCTTACCCCTTCCATGCCGCTGGTGGCTTTCTTGAGCATTGCCACCCTTTCGGCTACGCTGAAAAACGGCTTTTTATGCGAATTGCGCGCTACCGCCACGATCACGTTGTCGAATATCTCTCGCGCGCGGCATATCAAATCAATATGCCCGTTAGTTACCGGGTCAAATGTCCCTGGATATATCGCAACCTGGCGCATTTCTACTCTTTCTTCCTAAAAATAGAAAGCCGCGTATCTCCATACTTGGCTTCCTTTATCAGGCTGAACTTTAGGCTGGGCTCGGACAGCGATTCCGTCTTGGCGTGCTGCGCAACTATCAAACCATTGGGCGCTAATATATCATAACCCTCCAGGGTATGCAAGATTTTTTTTGCCATTTCCCCGCGGTAAGGAGGGTCAAGGAACACGATATCAAAGCTCTTACTGTCTGCGGCCAGTAACTTTATCGCCTTCTCCGCCTCCAGGTAGTAAAGGTTGCAGCCTTCAGCCTTAAGCAGGGCAATATTCTTTTTTATGGCCGAAACCGAATCCCGGTTGCATTCGACCATGGTCAACTCCCTGGCGCCGCGTGAAAGCGCTTCAAACCCTACCGCTCCGGAACCCGCGTAAAGCTCAAGGAAAGATAACCCCTCTATATCGCCCAAAATGTCGAATACCGCCTTGCGCACCTTATCCTGTGTGGGGCGGATGCTTTTGGGCATGAATAGTTTGCGATTACGGTATTTTCCTGTAGTTATACGCATATCAGCCGATCAGCATAAGCTCCTCGTATTCCGGGAACCTCTGCAATACCTTTTCCTTTAATGGTTGATTAATACGCTCCTGTAGGCGGATATCCCGGCTGAGCAGCTTGACTGCTTCATGCCTGGCGGACTTAAGCAAGTGCATCTGGGTAAGGGGATTGGCTATTTTCAGGTCCGAGAGGCCGTGTTGCCGGTTACCGAAAAACTCTCCCGGGCCCCTGATCTTTAAATCCTCCTCCGCGATGCGGAATCCGTCATTGGAAGAAACCATTGCCTTCAGCCTTGCCTCCGCCTCCTGCGTCTGGGCGCCGGAAATAAGTACACAAAATGACTGTAGGACCCCCCTGCCTATCCTCCCGCGCAGTTGATGCATCTGGCTTAAGCCAAAACGTTCGGCATGAGCTATAACCATACAGGTGGCATCGGGAATATCGATACCTACCTCCAGAATGGTGGTAGATACCAAAAGGTCCAATTCTTTGTTCCTGAACTTAAGCATTATATCTTCCTGCTCTTTTGCCTTGAGCTTCCCATGGATCAGCCCCAGCCTGAAACCCTTGAACATGCCTTCCTTTAACTCCAAAAACATCTTTTTTGCTCCGGAGATATCCAAAGAATATGACTCATCGATAACAGGATAGATTATATACCCCTGTCGGCCGTATTCAAGCTCCTGCCTTAAAAGAACAAACCCCTTCTTCTCCTCCTTTTGGTCAAAACACAAGGTCTTTACCGGAAGGCGGCCGGCAGGCAGTTCGTTGATCACTGAAATATCCAGGTCCCCATAGAGAGTGATGGCCAGCGTGCGCGGGATAGGTGTGGCGGTCATGATCAAAACATCCGGATTGTTGCCTTTTTTGGGAAGCAAGGCCCTTTGCCCAACACCGAATTTATGCTGTTCATCGATCACGATAAACCCCAGGGATTTGAATTTCAAGTCCTCCTGCAAAAGAGCGTGCGTGCCTATGACCAGGTCTATCCTGCCGTCCTTTATATCCTGGTACAATTTTTCCTTTCCCTCTTGTTTGGCGGTCAACAAACCCACCCGCAGCTTACGGCCGCTTAAGGCCAAACCGGAAAACTGGGAGACTATCTTTGTATAATGCTGGCGGCTGAGTATCTCTGTAGGAGCCATAAAAACAGCCTGGTACCCCCCCTGGATAGCCGCCAGGCAGGCTACAGTGGCCACTACGGTCTTGCCTGAACCTACGTCACCCTGAAGGAGCCGCTGCATGACCCTTCCGGAAGCCATATCCTTTTTTATCTCCCTTAAAGCATTCTCTTGCGCCGCGGTCAATTTAAAAGGCAGCCGGAGCATGAAATCATCAAGCAGCTTCCCATCCACTGAATGGCTTATGCCTCTCTTCTCTTTGCGTCTCAGTTTCCTTAAGACAAGCGGCAGTTGAAAAACAAAGAACTCCTCGAAGCTCAAGCGCATAAGCGCCTGTTTCTGCATATCGAAACTCTGGGGGAAATGTATGTTCAGAAGGCTTTGCGCCAGATTGAGCAGGTTATTGCGGTTGCGCAGGTCGAAAGGAAGATAATCTTTGACCT
>JAQUKF010000043.1 GCA_028719265.1 Candidatus Omnitrophota bacterium | reverse complement strand
TTCTTTTATATGAACCGCAAGGATTCTCCCAGCGAGGATGAGCATTACCAGGCTTATAAATATGTAGCCGAGCAGATGAGCCCTCACCCGGTGGTTATCCGCACACTGGATTTAGGCGGAGATAAATTCCTTTCGCAGTTCCAGATACCCCATGAGATGCAGCCGTTTCTGGGGTGGAGGGCGATCCGGTTTTGCCTGGCCCGTCCGGATATATTCAAGCTGCAGCTGCGCGCCATATTAAGGGCTTCCGTGCACGGGAACCTGAAACTTATGTACCCGATGATCTCCGGAATAGAGGAATTGCGCCAGGCCAACGGTTTGCTGCAGGAGGCAAAGGACGAGTTGAGGCAGAAGGGGATAGCTTTCAATGACAAGATCCTTGTCGGTGTGATGATCGAGGTCCCTTCGGCGGCGATGACCGCCGACATCCTGGCCAAGGAGGCGGATTTTTTCAGCATAGGCACGAATGACCTGATCCAGTATTGCCTGGCGGTGGACCGCGGGAACGAAAAGGTGGCCTATCTTTATGAACCGGCGCATCCGGCGGTATTAAGGATGATAAAACAGGTTATTGATTCTGCGCACCAGGCCAGGATCAAGGTGGCGATGTGCGGAGAAATGGCGGGTGAGCCTTCGCTGGCTCTTATACTTTTAGGTTTGGGACTGGATGAATTCAGCGTTCCGCCCCAGGTTATCCCGGAATTAAAATTCATAATCCGGGCGATAGGTTTTAAGGCGGTGCAGGAGTTAGCCAAGGAGGCAATGAAACTTGCCACCGGCAATCAGGTGGAAGAGTTTGCCAGGAACAAGCTGGCGGAAATCTTAAAATAGTACGGGCCCGGAGTTTTTGTATGCCTGGATTTTAACGCCGCCCGGCGAGGGATTGATTTGAGGAGAAGGCGCAGGATGAAAGCATTGATTTTGGCCGCCGGTTATGCGACCCGGCTTTATCCGTTAACCAGGGATTATCCCAAGCCGCTGCTTGAAGTAAAGGGCAGGCCGATCATAAATTATATAGTAGATAAATTGGGGACGGTTGCGGATATCGACGAGATATACATTGTCACCAATAATAAATTTATCGGGGTTTTCCGCAAGTGGGCAAGGAAGGTCAGGTCTCCTGCGAAGATAACGCTGGTTAATGACCTTACCAAGAACAACCAGGATAGGCTTGGTTCGATAGGGGATATAGACTTTGTGATTTCCGCCAAAAAGGTAAAAGATGACCTTTTGGTGGTAGGCGGAGACAATCTTTTTGACGGTTCCCTGAAGGATTTCCTGGATTTTGCCGGCAAGAGGCCGCCGGCCGTCAATATGGGGTTATACAGGCTTAAGCATAAAAAGGATGCCAGCCGTTATGGAGTAGTCAGGCTGAACAACCGCAAGAAGGTGGTCGGCTTCCAGGAAAAACCCAGGCGGCCGCAGAGTTCTTTAGTAGCTATGTGCCTTTATCTCATTCCGCGTTCCTTCCTGGGCCTGGTCGGAGAATATGTGCGCGGAAGCAGCAATAAGATAGATGCCGCAGGTGGATATATCGCCTGGATAAAGGACAGGGTGGATGTATATGGTTATGTGTTTGACGGTTTCTGGTTCGATATCGGGGATCACAAGTATCTAAACGCGGCAAAAGAAAATTTTGCCTAATTTAAGGGAGGGTTTATGTCATCGCGGAAACATTATTTTTCTTCTGAATCGGTAACTGAAGGACATCCGGATAAGCTTTGTGATCAGATTTCAGACGGGGTGTTGGATGCCTGCCTGAAAAATGATGTTAATGCCCGCGTTGCCTGTGAGACCTACGTGACCATGGGGCTTTTGATCGTCGGCGGAGAGATAACCACCCGCGGTTTTATCCATGTGCACGATATCTGCAGGGATATTATCGGGGAGATCGGTTATAACCACCCCAAGTACGGATTCGATTTCCACACCTGCGCCATACTTAACGCGATACATTCGCAGTCCCCGGATATTTCTCAAGGGGTAGATACCGGAGGGGCGGGGGATCAGGGTATTATGTTCGGCTATGCCTGCGATGAGACCAGGGAGTTGATGCCGCTGGCGCTTATGCTGGCGCAGAAACTTTCCATGCGCCTGACGGATGTGCGCAAGAAAAAGATACTGGATTACCTGGGGCCGGACGGAAAAACACAGGTGACCGTGGAATACGATAACGAAAGGCCGGTGCGCGTGGATTCGGTGGTCCTGGCCTCCCAGCATACAGAAGATATATTAGATAAGAACGGAAAGCATATTACCGAGAAGGCGAGGCGTCAGATAATAAAAGAGGTGGCCGATCCTATACTTAAAGGCTGGACGGATAAGAATACCAAGTATTTTGTCAACCAGACCGGAAAGTTCGTGATCGGCGGTCCCCAGTCCGATACGGGGATGACCGGCAGGAAGATAATCGTGGATACTTACGGGGGCGCGGTCGCCCATGGCGGCGGGGCATTCTCCGGTAAGGATCCGACAAAGGTTGACCGTTCGGCAGCGTATATGTGCCGTTATATAGCAAAGAATATCGTAGCGGCTGGCCTGGCAAAGAAATGCCTTGTGCAGCTGGCTTATGTCATAGGCCGCGCGGAGCCGTTATCGGTTATGATAAAGACGGAAGGGACTTCTTTGATTCCGGAGGAATGCCTGGTGAAGCTGGTCTGGCAGAATTTTCAGCTTACGCCAAAGGGCATAATCGAATCCTTGCGTCTGCGCCGGCCGATATACAAAAAAACCGCCAGCTACGGGCATTTTGGCAGGCTGGACCCGGATTTTACCTGGGAAAAGACAGATAAGGCGCAGGCGTTGAAGAGGCAGGCGGGAAGGATATAATATACCGGATAAGGAATTTTGCGGAAAGGATAAGATGAATTACGACATTAAAGACATAAAGTTGGCTAAAAAAGGGGCGTTGAGGATTGAATGGGCGAGCAGGAATATGCCCGTGCTTGGTTTGATCAAACAGAGATTTTCCAAAGAAAAACCTTTAAAAGGGCTTAAGGTTGCCTGTTGTCTGCATGTCACTACAGAGACGGCGGTACTGACCGATGTTTTAAAAGCAGGAGGGGCTGATGTTTATCTTTGCGCTTCCAATCCGCTTTCCACCCAGGATGATGTAGCGGCTTCCCTGGTGAAGGATCTGAAGATATCCGTTTTTGCCGTCAAGGGAGAGGATACAAAGACCTATTACAGCCATATAAAATCGGCTTTGGCGGTAAAGCCGGACATTACCATGGACGACGGAGCCGACCTGGTGAGCACCATACATCAGCGGCCGGTCAAGGAACATGCCAATATCATCGGGGGAACGGAAGAGACCACTACCGGAGTGATCCGGCTGCGCGCCCTGGCGCAGGAAGGTAAATTGCGTTATCCGATAATCGCGGTTAACGACGCGATGACCAAGCACCTTTTTGATAACCGTTATGGCACCGGTCAGTCCACGTTGGACGGGATTATCCGTTCCACCAACAAATTGATCGCCGGCTCAAACTTTGTGGTCTGCGGATACGGCTGGTGCGGAAAAGGTGCTTCCATGCGCGCAAACGGGCTGGGCGCCAAGGTAATTGTCGTGGAAGTCGATCCTTTGCGGGCGCTGGAAGCAACCATGGACGGCTTCAGGGTCATGCCGATCAAAGAGGCATCCAGGATAGGGGATATTTTTGTTACGGTAACCGGGGACATCAATGTGATCCGTAAGGAGCATTTCGCGGTGATGAAAGACGGGGCGATCGTGGCCAACTCCGGGCATTTCAACGTCGAGCTGGATATTCCCGGATTGGCAAGCATGGCCAAATCCAAAAGGGCAACCCGTGATTTCGTGGATGAATACACCTTGAAATCGAACCGTAAGATATTTATCCTGGGGGAAGGGCGCTTGATCAATCTGGCGGCGGCCGAAGGGCATCCTGCCAGCGTTATGGATATGTCTTTTGCCAACCAGGCTTTTTCCGCAGAATATATGGCAAGGAATTATCATAGACTGCAGAAGCAGGTTTATGTCGTGCCGGAGGCCATAGATAAGAATATCGCCGGACTTAAGCTTAAGTCCATGGGGATCAGGATAGATACCCTTACTGCCGAACAAAAGAAATATTTAGCCAGCTGGGAGATGGGGACCTGAAGGGCAGTAGATAGTAGTCAGCATTCAGTATTTAGGAAAAACTGAAGCGAAATCGGGAATAAAAACGTAACTAATACTGCGGGGGGCTGTATGGCTATGAACAAGATAGCGGTATTGACTACCGGAGGGGATGCCCCGGGCATGAACCCGGCAATCCGTTCTGTAGTGCGTTACGGGATCAGCCAGAAGCTGGAAGTAATGGGAGTGTTCCGCGGCTGGTGGGGCCTGATAAATGAAGAATTGAAGGCTTTGAACCACCGTTCCGTTTCCGGGATTATCAACCAGGGCGGGACCATCTTGAAGACCGCCCGTTGCGCGGAGTTCAAGACCGAAGAGGGACAGGACCGCGCGCATAACACTATCAAGAAATACGGGATTGACGGCCTGGTGGTTATCGGGGGAAACGGTTCTTTTACCGCCGCCCACGAATTTTACAGGAAATACAAAGTGCCGGTTGTAGGCATAGCCGCCTCTATCGATAATGATGTCAACGGCATCGATTATACTATCGGTACGGATACGGCGATCAATACCGCTCTTGACGCGATCGATAAAATACGCGATACCGCTACCAGCATGGAGAGGATCTTTGTGGTAGAGGTGATGGGAAGGGATTCCGGGTTCATTGCCTTGACCGTTGCCCTTGCCGGCGGCTGCGAAGATGTAATTATCCCGGAGAAAAAACTGGACCTTGAGGCAATATGCCACGGCATAGTGCACGGCAACCTGGTAGGCAAGATGAGCTGGATCATCGTGGTCGCCGAGGGGGCGGGCAAGGCCGTGGATATCGCCAGACAAATCACCGAGATCACCAGCCTTGAGACGCGGGTGGTGGTGCTTGGGCACGTGCAAAGGGGAGGCAGCCCTACTGCCGTCAGCCGGGACCTGGCATTGACCCTTGGCAAATACGCGGTCGACTGCCTTCTTGAAGGAAAGACCGATATAGCCGTGGGCGCCTCATGCGGGAAAATGGTCGAGGTTGCTTTTGAGATTGCCATACAAAAAAAAGAACTGAAGATCGAAAATTTGTTTAACCTGGTCAAGGTTCTAACCTGAAGCTCACAAGATACCAACGGTATTTTTGCTTTTTACAGGGACATCTTGCTTATTTACACTAATTAAAGGAGGATTTCTTAACATGGGAAGAAGGCCGCTTGAAATCGACAAAATCGTAATGGACCTGGTTTTAACCGATGATGCTTCGGCGAAGAAGAAGCTCGCCAAGAAAATCCTGGATATCGCTTATAAAAAGGGGATTTATCCCTCGAGTATCCATGATTACTATATGGCCCGCGGCAAGGAGGAGTTCAACGGATCTACCGTGCCGGCAATAAACTTGCGCAGCCTGACTTATGATCTGGCCAGGGCTATATTCCGGGTTGGCAAGAGGAATAACGCCAAGGCTTTCATATTCGAGATAGCGAAATCCGAGATGGGTTATACCGCCCAGCCGCCGGTTGAATATTCCGCGGTAATCCTGGCTGCGGCGATCAAAGAAGGTTACAGCGGGCCGGTGTTCATCCAGGGGGATCATTTCCAAGCTAACCTGAAGAAGTACCAGGATAATCCGGAAAAAGAGGTAGAGGCTTTAAAGGCTTTGATCACCGAGGCGGTAGGCGCGGGTTTTTACAATATTGACATAGACTCTTCGACGCTGGTGGACTTAAGCAAGCCGAAAGTAAAAGACCAGCAGTACCTTAATTATGAAGTATGCGCCAAGCTAGCCCAGTTTATCCGCCGCATCGAACCTAAAGGCATAACCGTTTCGGTGGGAGGAGAGATCGGCGAGGTAGGGCATCAGAATTCCACTCCCGAGGACCTGCGGGCGTTCATGGAGGGTTTCAAGAAGCGCCTGCGTAAAGGGCTTACCGGTATCAGCAAGATCTCTATCCAGACCGGGACGTCGCACGGGGGAGTTGTGCTGCCCGACGGATCCATTGCCCAGGTAAAGCTGGATTTCGAGACGCTAAAGAACCTTTCGGCGCTTGCGCGCCAGGAGTTCGGTTTGGGAGGGGCTGTACAGCATGGGGCATCTACTTTGCCGGAGGAGGCCTTCCATAAGTTCCCGGAATGCGAGACCTGCGAAGTGCACCTGGCTACGCAGTTCCAGAATATGATTTATGATTCCAGGCATTTTCCGGCGGAGTTGAAAAACAGGATTTACGAGTGGCTGAAGCTCAATGCCGCCAATGAGGCCAAGGCAGGAGAGACCGAAGAGCAGTTCTTTTACAAGACCAGAAAAAAGGCCCTGGGGGCTTTCAAGAAAGAGATCATGGGGCTGCCGCAGGATGTGCGCGACGCCATCGCGGGAGAGATCGAGAATAAGTTCGAATTTCTTTTTAAGCAATTGAATGCCGTAAACAACGCTTCCCTGGTTGATAAATATGTTACCTTAAAAAGGGTGATCGTGCGCAAGCGCCAGGAGGCTCCTGGGGTGGTGCATGACGGGGAAGGGGCGGATTAGTAAACCGGGAATGGCCCTTACTTAAAAACAGGATTGTTCCCAGCAAGGAGAGATTATGCGTTCAGACCGGATAAAGAATGGATTGGAAAGGGTGCCGCACCGCGCGCTTTTGCATGGTACGGGTTTATCGCGCAAGGACCTAAAACGCCCGTTTATCGGAATAGCCACTTCGTTTACCGACCTTATCCCCGGCCATGTGGGAATGCGGGATATGGAGAGGTTTATCGAGCGCGGGGTATGTTTTGGCGGGGGAGTGCCGTTTTTGTTCGGGGTGCCCGGGATCTGCGACGGGATCGCTATGGGCCATCTGGGGATGTGTTATCCGCTGGCCTTAAGGGAACTGGTGGCGGATATAATCGAAACGGTATGCAACGCGCACCAGCTGGACGGGATAGTCTGCCTTACCAATTGCGACAAGATCACTCCCGGCATGCTCATGGGCTCGGCGCGCCTGAATATACCGGCGGTAGTCGTTACTGCCGGGCCGATGCTCTCCGGCCGTTACAACAGGCGTAAGCTTGCTTTTGTGCATGATACATATGAAGGGATGGGCAGGGCGAAGAAGGGGGATATTTCGGAAGAGGAATTGACTTGCCTGGAGATGGAGGCTTGTCCCGGCCAGGGTTCATGCCAGGGATTGTACACGGCAAATACTATGGCCTGTCTTACCGAGACTATGGGCATGTCTATTCCCGGCTGCGGCACGGCACTGGCCGGTTCGGCCAAGAAGCGGCGGATAGCCCAGGCCAGCGGAGAGCGGATCGTGGAACTGGTAAAGAAGGGTATAAAACCGCGCGATATCATCACCCGCAAGTCCCTGGAGAATGCTATTGTCGTGGATATGGCTTTGGGCGGCTCAAGCAATACCGTCCTGCACCTTATGGCGGTTGCCCACGAAGCGGGGATAAAATTGGACCTTAAAACTTTTGACAGGATAAGCAAGAATGTTGCGCATATAGCCAATATTGAACCGGCCGGCGAGCATTTCATGGAAGACGTGGAATACGCAGGGGGGATACCGGCGGTGCTCAAAAGGCTGAAATCCAAATTAAACAATACCCTCAATGTCAGCGGCGAGAAGACATTCGAGATAGCCGATAAAGCAAGGATATTTGATGAGTCGGTTATCCGCCCGTTCGCTCAGGCGTATCACAAGCAAGGGGGTATAGCCGTGCTTTATGGAAACCTGGCTCCCGACGGGGCGGTAGTCAAGCAGTCCGGCGTAGGGGATAAGATGATGAAGTTTAGCGGCAAGGCCAAGGTATTTGACCGCGAAGAGGAGGCTATGCGGGCGATCATGGGCAACAAGATCAAGAAAGGGGATTGTATTGTTATCCGTTATGAGGGGCCTGCCGGCGGTCCGGGAATGCGCGAAATGCTGGCTCCAACCGCTTCGATTGTCGGCCTGGGCTTGAGCGATTCAGTGGCCCTGATCACAGACGGGCGTTTTTCCGGGGGGACAAAAGGTCCTTGCATCGGGCATATTTCACCGGAAGCCTCCGCCGGAGGACCGATTGCAATAATCAGGAATGGTGATACAATAAATATTGATATTCCCAACCGCAAGATAGAGGTAAAATTGGATAAGGCGGAAATAGAAAGAAGATTCAAGGGTTGGAAGGCCGTTGAGCCGAAGATAAAGACCGGGTATCTGTCGCGCTACCTGGGCGCGGTGGAGTCCGCGGATAAAGGAGCGGTGTTGAGATAATTATGAAAATGACCGGTTCGCAAATACTTTTGGAATGCCTGAAACGCGAAGGGGTGGAGGTGGTTTTTGGTTATCCCGGCGGGCAGATATTGCCTACCTTTGACGCGCTGTATGGGTATGAGGGGTTTAAGTTCATCCTGACCCGCCATGAACAGGGTGCGGCGCACGCCGCGGATGGTTATGCCCGGGTTACCGGAAAGGTGGGGGTTTGCATTTCTACCAGCGGCCCCGGGGCAACCAACTTAGTGACCGGGATCGCCAATGCCTTTATGGATTCTATTCCCATGGTTGCCATCAGCGGACAGGTTCCCACTGCCCTTATTGGAAATGACGCGTTCCAGGAAGCCGATATCACCGGCATAACCCGTCCGATCACCAAGCATAATTATCTGGTCAAGGATATCAAGGACCTGGCCGGTATAATACGGGAGGCTTTTTATATTGCCTCCAGCGGCCGTCCGGGTCCTGTGCTTATTGATTTACCCAAGGATGTTCAGGTAGCCCAGACGGAATTTATCTGGCCGCCGGAACCAAGCCTCAGGAGTTATAATCCCAGATATACAGGGCATCCCGGGCAGATCAAGCGCGCGGCGAAGATGATCATGGAATCCAAGAAGCCGGTTATTTATGCCGGCGGAGGCATCGTCACTTCCGGAGCCTCGGAGGAATTGTTGGAATTTGCGGAAAAGACCGGAGTCCCGGTTACTTGGACCCTGATGGGTATCGGAGGGTTTCCCTCTTTGCATAAACAGTCCCTGGGCATGCTCGGCATGCACGGTACGGCTTATGCCAACCATAGCATCATGGACGCGGATCTTATTATCGCCTTGGGTGCGCGTTTTGACGACCGCGTTACCGGCAGGCTGGATGCTTTCGCATCCAACGCCAAGGTAATCCATATAGATATCGATCCTTCTTCGATCAGCAAGAACGTTAAGGTGCATATCCCGATCGTAGGCGACGCAAAGCAGGTTCTAAAGGAACTCATTTGCGAGATCAAACGCGCCCCCG
>JAQUKF010000042.1 GCA_028719265.1 Candidatus Omnitrophota bacterium | reverse complement strand
ATATTCTTAGATATATCTTGACCCGTCATTGCGGCGGATATATAATATTCATTTCAATTTAACTTAAACAAGAAAGTCTGCCTGTCCCCAGCCGATGTTGGGGCAGGTTGACTGGTATTGGACAGCTTTGACTTATCGTCAGGCGGTCCTGATTATCATCAGGTAGGCCTGGCTACCGTCAGGCAGGGAGGAGTAGCAAATGTATGCGATAGTTGAGGTTGGAGCAAGACAGTACAGCGTAAAAAAGAACGATATTATCGAAGTTAACAAACAGGTGGTTGAAAAAGGCAAGGATATTGTCTTGGATAAAGTCCTCTTGGTCTGCAGCGATAAAACGATAGAGGTTGGCCAGCCCTATGTCAAGGGAGTCAAGGTTGAGGCTTCCGTATTGGGTCAGTTCAAGGGAGAAAAGAGCATGGCCTATAAGTACCGCCGCAGGAAAAATTGGCATTGGTCAAAGGGCCACCGGGACCAGCTTACCGGGCTCAAGATCAAATCTATAGAATTGGGATTGTAGTGTTCGTTGACAATGTTAAAATAGATGTCCGGTCTGGAAACGGCGGAAATGGCTGCAAAAGCCTTTACCGCGATAAATACCAGCGTCAGGGTAAACCTGACGGCGGCGATGGGGGTAAGGGCGCCGATGTGATCTTCCGGGCGGACCACAACCTGCTTACTCTTTTGGATTTCCAGCATCACCGGCATTTTTTAGGGCGCCACGGAGGCCACGGCGGCAGTAACCGTAAGAATGGGGCTAATGCCGAGGATGTACTTGTGCGTGTCCCGGTAGGCACTATGATCCGCGATGCCGTAACAGGCTCGCTCTTGCGCGATTTGGCAGAGGACGGCCAGGAGGTAACCGTTGCCAGGGGCGGAGCGGGCGGGTTGGGTAACTGGCATCGGAAAGAAGCAACCGCGGGGGAACAGGGAGAGCATAGGACGGTTGTTTTGGATTTAAAACTTCTTGCGGATGCCGGAGTTGTAGGGTTTCCCAACGCCGGAAAGTCCACTTTGGTCTCGGCGATATCCAACGCCCATCCGAAAATCGCGGCCTATCCGTTCACTACGGTTGGCCCGGTCCTGGGGGTGGTTAATTCCGGAGATAAGCATTTTGTCGTAGCCGACCTTCCCGGTTTGATCGAAGGAGCTTCTGCCGGCCGGGGGCTGGGGGATAAATTTCTCAAGCATTTGGAGCGCACCAAACTTCTTATCCATGTGGTGGATATGGCTGGGTTTGAAGGCAGAGACCCTGTAGATGATTATAAAAAGATCAATTCGGAGCTTAAGAATTACAGTAAGGATGTTTGCAGGAAACCCCAGGTTATTTGCGCCAACAAGATGGATATTGCCGGGGCGGATAAAAACTTAGAGAGATTTAAAAAATTGGTCAAGAAACCGGTTTATGCGATTTCAGCCCTGGAAAAGGATACCTTAAAAGGATTGATCGATGCAGTCGCCAGAAAAATATAAAAGGATCGTAATTAAGATAGGTTCAAGCCTTTTTGCCGGACCAAGATCGAGACTTGACATGGGTATGGTGAATAACGTCGCCGGACAGATATCCGAATTGGTCAAACAGGACAAAGAGTTGGTAATCGTATCTTCCGGGGCGATCGCTTTGGGAATGTCGATCCTCAAGCTCTCCAGCCGCCCGCGGGAGCTTGCTTATCTGCAGGCTGCCGCCGCCGTAGGACAGCATGAGTTGGTGCATGTTTACAAACAGGCTTTTAAGGCCCACAGGCTGGATTGTGCCCAGCTGCTTTTAACTTGGGATGATTTTTCCAGTCGGCTCCGGTATTTGAATGCCAAGAATACGCTCGGCACATTGCTTAAGCTCAAGTGCGTCCCGGTGGTAAACGAGAATGACACAGTTTCTACAGAAGAGATCAAATTCGGGGATAACGACAAGCTTTCCGCTTTGGTTTCCATACTGGTAGGGGCTGACCTTTTGATAATCCTTTCCGATGTGGACGGGCTGCTTGATAAGGATAAGAAGGTTATCCGCCTGGTGGATAAGATAACCAGCCAGGTAAGATCCCTGGCTTCTCCGACAAACAGAAAGACCTGTGTTGGGGGGATGGTTACCAAGATAGACGCAGCCGCGATTGCGGTTGACTCAGGGATCCCTTGTGTAATTGCCAACGGCCGGGCAAAAGGGATTATTAGTAAAATTGCCGGAAATCCTTTTAGCCAGGGCACCATATTCTTACCTAAAGAGAAGATGCTTGATGAAAAGCAGCGTTGGATGGCCTTTGGGACCAGGATTAAAGGCAGGATAGTGGTTGATGAAGGCGCGAAAAACGCGCTTTGCGAGAAGAAAAGCCTGCTTGCGGTTGGCGTTGTTTCTTGTGAAGGGAATTTTTCCTCCGGGGATGTGGTAGGGGTCTATGATAAACGGGGTTTGGAGATTGGCCGCGGGAAAGCGGGAGTTTCCAGAATGGATCTGGATAAAGTGAAGGGGAACCGTCACCCCAGGGAAGTCATTCATCGCGATCATTTGGTTATTTTAAATTAGGATAGTTCTATTTGGAGCTATCCCTTGAAAAAAATGGATATAGAGAATATCGCTAAAGGAGCAAGGAAAGCTTCGCGCATACTGGCTAATTTGCCTGTGTCCAAAAAGGACGAGGTGCTTAAGGATATGGCGTCTGCCTTGTTGGCCTCCAAGGATGATATCTTGAAAGCCAACAGTAAGGATATCAAGGCCTCGCGCGGCAAGGGGAAGGCCTTTATCGACCGCCTCGGCCTGAATGAGGCAAGAATAAAACAGATGGCCGACGGCCTGCTCGATGTTGCCGGGCTCAAAGATCCTGTGGGCCAGGTCATCAGCAGCTGGGATGTACCTTCCGGCCTGCGCATACAGAAGGTGCGTTGTGCCATTGGGGTTATCGCCATTATCTATGAATCGCGTCCCAATGTTACCGCAGATTGCGCCGGGCTTTGCCTTAAATCCGGCAACAGCGTGATCCTGCGCGGAGGAAGCGACTCTTTGAATTCGAACTTTGCAATCTATAAAGCGCTGGAGTCGGCGGTAAAGAAGCACGGTTTGCCTGCCGGCTCGATCAATCTTATCAAGAGTCGGGACCATAAGGCTGTGGATGAATTGCTTAAACTGGACAATTATATTGATGTAGTTATCCCTCGTGGAGGGGAGGAGTTGATCGGGAAGGTGGTCCGTTCCTCGCGCATACCGGTGATCAAGCATTATAAAGGGATCTGCCATGTTTACGTGGATGAATGGGCGGACCTGAATATGGCGGAGAATATTTGTTTCAACGCCAAGGTGCAAAGGCCGGGGGTCTGTAACGCCATGGAGTGCATGCTTGTGCACCGCGATGTGGCGATCAGGTTTTTGCCGGGGATGCTCAAGAAATTTAAGGAAGCGGGGGTTGAGATCCGCGGATGCCCCTTGACCAAAAAGATCGCCAAATGGGTTAAGCGCGCCACTGGTAAAGATTACCGCACCGAATATCTTGACCTGATACTCTCGGTGAAGGTTGTCGATAACATAGGCGAGGCGATCGCGCACATAAACAATTACGGCTCGCACCATTCAGACAGCATAATTACGGATGAAGGGCCTGAAGCCATAAAATTCTTTAAAGAGGTGGATTCGGCCTGCGTTTACCAGAATGCCTCGACCCGTTTTACCGACGGCAATCAGTTCGGGATGGGGGCGGAGATAGGCATCTCGACGGATAAACTGCATGCGCGCGGACCGATGGCCCTTGAGGAGTTGACTACATATAAATACATGGTTTTTGGCAGCGGCCAGGTGCGTAGTTGACAAAGATGAAAATAGGCATACTTGGCGGGACCTTTAACCCGGTACATATAGGCCACTTGATATTGGCGGAGGAGGCCAGGGAGAAGTTGGGATTGGATAAGATAATCCTGATCCCTACGGCAATCCCCCCGCATAAGGACGATACGGGGATCGCGCCAGCCGGCGAGCGCATGAAGATGCTTAAGATGGCTATCCGGGGGAATAAGTACCTTTCGGTCTCGGATATGGAGATCAGGCGCCGGGGACGTTCTTATACAATAGACACATTAAGGGAATTGAAGCGTAAGTTCAGCCGGGATGAGATTTATTTCATTATCGGTTCAGACCTGCTTAAGTATTTGAGTGAATGGAAGGATTTGGGCGGGATAATCGAGATGGTCAAGTTCGTCGCGGCTACGCGTCCGGGTTATCCGCTTGAGCAAATACCTAACAATATCAGCACTATGGCTATCCGGGCGGTGGATGTTTCGGGTTTTGAAATAAGGGAGCGCGTGCGCAGCAATAAAACATTCCGTTACCTGGTGCCGGAGGCAGTTTTTAACTATATCACCAAAACCCGATTATATTCAAGACGTTGTCGGTAACCATTTGGTAATAAATGAGTAACGAAACAAATACTTCATATGGTATGAACTTAAGGCAAAGTAAGAAGGACGGTGCATTTTTAAGCTTAAAGAATTGTTTTGTAACTTTTATTATATCATATAGTTATGGAAAGCGTCTTGTGATATGAGGATAAAGGTTGCTCCGTCGATACTTTCAGCTGATTTCAGCAATCTGGCCGACGAGCTCAAGAAGATCGAGCGGGCAGGAGCGGACTTGGTGCATGTGGATGTAATGGACGGGCATTTTGTCCCTAATATTACCATCGGCCCGGTAGTCGTAAAATACTTGCGTAAGGCAACCCGGCTTGCGCTGGATACGCACTTGATGATCGAGAACCCCGCCAAGTACATAGACGCGTTTGTCAAGGCCGGAAGCGATATGATCACCGTGCATATTGAAACAGTCACCCTGAAGAATCTGGCCGCGATCGCCAGAAAGCTGAAAAACAAAAAGGTGAAGCTGGGTATTTCATTAAACCCTGCAACGCCGCTGGAAAGGATAAAGAAGGCGCTTCCTTTGGTTGATTTCGTCCTGGTGATGTCGGTCAACCCGGGTTTCGGGGGGCAGGAGTTTATGCCTTCAGCGCTGAATAAGATCCGCAGCCTGCGGGATATCTTTAAAAAGGACATCGCGGTTGACGGCGGGATCAACGATTTTACCGGAGCAGAAGCAAGGAAGGCAGGGGCTAACGTCCTTGCCGCCGGTTCATATATTTTTGGGGCAAAGGACACAAAAAAGGCAATTAACAGCTTGAGAATGACACCCCGCGCTTAGCGTTAGACGGGTGCGTCTTTGCAAACAAGGAGAGGTTCAATGGGCAACGCAGTTTCACAGATAAAATTCGGAACCGATGGTTGGAGGGCGATCATAGCGGATACTTATACCCTGGAAAACGTAAAGGTCTTGGCCCAGGCAGTAGCGGATTATCTCGGCAGCGGCAAAAAGGTTGCCGTAGGTTACGATACGCGTTTTATGTCCGCCAAGTTCGCCGAGGCCTCGGCGGTAGTCTTGAAGAATAACGGTATAGATGTCACCCTTTCCGACAGGGCTACGCCCACCCCGGCCTTAAGTTTCGTAGTTAAGAACCGTAAGCTGGACCTGGGGATTATGATCACCGCTTCGCATAATCCGGCGGAGTATAACGGCTTCAAGATCAAGAATGCTGCCGGCGGCGGAGCCAGCCTGGAGTTGACCCGCGAAGTCGAAGGTCTGCTCGGCAAGGCCCCGGTAAAAAATGAGGCATTGCTCGAGCCTATCAAGACGGTTGACATAACCAGGGATTATATAAAGTTTATCCGCAATTATATCGACTTAAAAAAGATCAAGAGCAAAAAGTTCAAGGTCCTGGTTGACTCTATGTATGGTTCGGGAGACAGCTTTATCGCCCAGGCGCTCAAGGGTACGAATATAAAACTGGAGTTTATGCGTAATACGATCAATCCTTCTTTCGGCGGCGGAAGGCCCGAGCCGGTGGAGGAAAACCTTAAAGTATTGAAGGAGCGCGTAAAGAAAGAGAAGTTTGATTTAGGGATTGCCCTTGACGGCGATGCCGACAGGATAGCGGCGGTAGCCCCCGGCGGGGTATTCGTGCATCCCCAAAAAATACTTGGGCTATTAGCTTTGCACTTAAACCAGGACAGGCATTGGAGCGGCGGCCTGGTCAAGACGATCTGCGGTACGATGATGATGGATAATATCGCAAAATTCTTGGGGATCAAGCTTTATGAGACCCCGGTAGGGTTCAAATATATCTCAAACCTTATGGAAACGGAAGATATCGTCGCCGGAGGGGAAGAGGCGGGCGGCATGGGGGTTAAAGGTTATATCCCGGAGCGTGACGGGACAATGGCGGGGTTATTGCTTATCGAAATGATGGTTTACCGCAACAAGAATATGCTTAAGATCCTCAAAGATACCGAGAAACAGTTCGGTAAATATTATTATGTCCGCCAGGACCTGCATCTGTCCAGGCGCGTCGAGCCGAAGAGGGAGCGTCTGCCCTCTGAATTGTTGGGTAAGAAGGTGGTTGATATAAAAGATTATGACGGGATAAAGCTTATCTGCGAAGATGAGTCATGGTTGATGTTCCGTCCTTCCGGCACGGAGCCGATCATGCGTACTTACGCCGAGGCAAAGAGCTTGTCCCGGGCTAATAAGTTGCTTGCACTGGGGAAGGAAATAATCTTGAAAGATGTGGTACAGATTTAGCAGACTTGTTTTATTGATACTGCTTAAATTATTCTTCCGTTTTGAGGTTAAGGGAAGGGAGAATATACCAAAAGAAGGCGGTTTTATACTGGCGGCTAACCATGTCAGTTACCTTGATCCTGTTGCCGTGGGCTCTGCTTGCCCGCGCCCGGTGCATTTTATGGCTCGGGATAATTTATTCCTTAAGCCGGTGTTGAATTCATGGCTTAAAGCGGTGGAGGTTATCCCGCTTAAGAGGAATGCTGCGGACTTGACGGCCATAAAAACAGGGTTGCAGTTGGTACGTAAGGGAGAGGCGCTGGCCTTGTTTCCCGAAGGTACGCGCAGGACGGGTAAGGATAAGTATTTAAACCCCGAACCAGGAGTGGGGTTTTTGGCGGCAAAGGGAAACGTGCCGGTTATACCGGCTTTTGTTTCTGGTACCGATATAGCTATGCCGCGCCAAGCGCGCTCATTACGTTTAACCAAGATATCCGTGCGCTTCGGGAAAGAAATTCATATAGAAAGGGGGAAGCCTTATCAGGAAATTTCGGATCTGATAATGGCTAATATCAAACAACTATCTAATGTTTAACCAGGGATGGTTCTTAAGCTAAAGTCTGAATGCTCTGATCGTTATCAGGCATGCCTCAGGCGCAGAAATGTCCCCTAAATCAATAAAAATTAAAAAAAGAAAGGAAGTAATTGAAAATGTCAAGTACTACAAGAGAAGAATTGGAGCAGTTGTACAACCAGAGTATCAAGGTTTTAAAGGAGGGTCAGGTAGTTACCGGTAAGATCGTGGAGATCAAGACTAAAGAGGTGCTGGTGGACATTGGTTTTAAGTCCGAAGGAATCGTACCCATCACGGAGTTTGGTTCCGCTGACCTTGAGATCGGTAAAGAGATGGAGTTTCTTCTTGAGAATATGGAGAATGACGCCGGGGTAATGACCTTGTCGCGTGAAAAGGCTCTGCGCATGCAGGGTTGGGATAAGATCGTCAAGCTTTCAAACGAAGGCACGCTGGTCGAGGGTAAGCCGGTCAAGAAGGTCAAGGGCGGGTTCCTCGTGGATATTATGGGCATAGAAGGTTTCTTGCCCAGCTCCCTGTCGGCATTTCGCAATATTCCCGATAAGGATATTCTTTACAAGATGTTCAAGTTCAAGATCGTCAAAGTGAACAACCTGCGCCGCAGTATAATCGTCAGCCGCCGCGAGGCCGTACAGGCGGATAGGGATATGGCAAGGAGCAAGATTTGGGGTGAGCTTAAGATCGGCAATATCTATCCGGGTACGGTCAAGGCGATTACCGATTTCGGCGCCTTTATCGACCTGGGCGGGGTTGACGGTCTCCTGCATATCACCGATATGTCCTGGTCGAAGATCAGCCATCCCAGCGAGATCGTGGCGATCGGGGATAAGATCGAGGTTATGGTCCTGAATATGGATCAGGCTTCGGGTAAGGTTTCCCTGGGGCTCAAGCAGAGACAGGCCGATCCCTGGCAGGACATCGAGAACAAATTCAGCGTAGGGGCGAAGGTGAAAGGTAAAGTGGTGAATATCCTGCCTTACGGTATTTTCGTGGAGCTTGAGAAAGGCATCGAGGGCCTGGTGCATGTTTCCGAGATCTCCTGGACCAAGAGGGTGAATAATCCGGGTGAGATGTTTGCCGTCGGAGATATCCTGGAAACCCAGATCCTGAGCGTGGAGAAGGAATCCCGCAGGATATCCTTGAGCTTAAAGCAGTTGGAGCAGAATCCATGGACCGAGGCGGAAGAGAAATACCCGGTAGGTTCCAAGGTTTCCGGCAAAGTACGCGGGTTCACCGATTACGGTGCTTTCGTGGAACTGGATTCCAGCCTTGAAGGGATGATCCATGTGTCCGATCTTTCCTGGACAAAAAGGATAGGCCATCCTCAGGATGTGTTGAAAAAGGGCCAGAAGATCGATGTCTATGTGATTTCGGTTGACGCCACCAATCGCAGGATAGCCCTGGGGTTAAAGCAGCTTCAGGAGAATCCCTGGACGAAGATAGCCGAAAAATATCCGCTGGATACTGTGTTGGATGCCGAGGTATCCAATCTTACGGAGTTCGGCGTGTTCGCCAAGATCGACGATGAACTGGAGGGATTGATTTATTCCAGTGAGATCGATAAGGAAACGGTCGCCAGCTTAAAACCCGGAGACAAAATACAGGTAAAAGTGATCAAGGTGGATGTGGAGCAGGCAAAGATCGGCCTGACCGCCCGCCTTTAAGAATATCCGGAAACTGCCACAGGGGGACGCATGCTCCCTGTGGCAGCCTTTAAAAATGAAGAGCGTTGAAGAACAACTGAATGTCATCAAGCGCGGGATAGTGGATACGATCTCCGAAGAAGAGCTGCGCAGGAAGCTTGAGCAGAGCATTAAAACCAGGCGCCCATTAAGGGTCAAAGCTGGTTTTGATCCAACTGCTCCTGACCTGCATTTAGGCCATACCGTGCTTTTGAGGAAACTGCGCCAGTTCCAGGACCTTGGGCATGAGGTTTATTTTCTTATCGGCGATTTTACCGGCCGCATAGGAGATCCTACCGGACGTTCGGAAGTCAGAAATCAGCTTTCAAAGCAGGAAGTGGCTAAGAACGCCAGGACCTATAAGAAGCAGGTATCCAGAATCTTAGATATAAGGAGGCTGAAAATAGCGTTTAACGGTAAGTGGTTCGACAGGATGAGGGGGCTTGAGTTTGCCAATCTTCTGACTCTCTATACCGCCAACCGCCTGCTTGAGAGAGAGGACTTTACCCAGAGGAGGAACAGCGGTAAGCCTATTTATATGTCGGAGTTCATGTATCCGGTTCTGCAGGGGTATGATTCGGTGATGCTTAAGGCAGACATTGAGATAGGCGGTACCGATCAGTTATTCAACCTTCTGGTCGGGCGCGACCTGCAGAAGGATTTTAGCCAGCCCCAGCAGGTAGTCTTGACCATGCCGCTTTTGGAGGGCACCGACGGCGTGCAGAAGATGAGCAAGTCTTACGCCAATTATATCGGCATATACGAGCCGGCAAAGGATATGTTCGGCAAGGTC
>JAQUKF010000041.1 GCA_028719265.1 Candidatus Omnitrophota bacterium | reverse complement strand
TTTCCCGTATTCCGGCCGCTGAAATACACTACTGTTTCCTAGGCCAGTATTGCTCAATGATCGAACGCTTAATACCGGTTTCCTCAGGGGTAAAAGAATCGGCCATGATCTTCCATCCCAGATCCAGGGCCTTTTCCAGCGGGATGTTCACCTTAAGCGACATCATATTCTTTTCAAAAAGCCCCCCGTACTTAAGCAATTTGCTGTCCCAGGCACTCATCTGAAAACCCATAGCCTGTTTCTCGATTGTCTGCCGGTAACCGGCAAAAAGCTGGATCATCATATCCATGATTGTGCGGTGGTCAGAACGGGTTTTCCCGTTCACCTGTTGCTTTAGACGGCTCAATGAACCAAACGGCTCGATCACTCCGCCTTTAAGATAAAACTGTCCTTCGGTTATATATCCGGTATTATCAGGCACAGGATGGGTAACGTCATCTCCGGGCATGGTAGTGACCGCGAGTATAGTGATTGAACCGGCGCCTTGGAAATCAACTGCCTTTTCATATCGGCTGGCTAATTGACTATACAGGTCTCCGGGATACCCGCGATTAGAAGGAACCTGCTCCATGGTTATGGAAACCTCTTTTAAGGCATCGGCAAAATTTGTCATATCGCTGAGTAACACCAATACGCGCCTGCCTTTTAAGGCAAAATCTTCGGCGACAGCCAGTGAGATATCCGGGACAAGCAGGCATTCTACCACCGGGTCGGCTGCGGTATGCATAAAAAATATGGATCGGTTCAAAGCCCCATGCTTATTCAGGGTTTCTTTAAAGAAGAGGTAATCGTCATATTTCAGCCCCATACCGCCCAGGATAATAATATCGACTTCAGCCTGGATGGCAATACGCGCCAGAAGCTCGTTATACGGTTCCCCGGCAATCGAAAAGATAGGCAGCTTTTGGGATTCTACCAGGGAATTGAAAACATCGATCATCGGGATACCCGTACGGATCATCTTGTTGGGAATTACCCTTTTTACCGGATTTACGGGCGGGGCGCCGATATCGACCATATCATCGGATAATACCGGACCATGGTCCAGGGGCAGCCCGCTGCCGTTAAAAATTCGTCCCAATAAATTCTCTCCCGTGGCAACGCGCATTGGATGCCCCAGGAATCTTACCTTATCCCCCGTAGATATCCCCCGGCTTCCGGCAAAGACCTGCAAAAAAACCTTTTTTGAATCGATACGAATAACCTGGGCTAAAGATGCTCCGCGGCGGGTAGCGATCTCGGCAATATCCAGATAACCAACCCCTTCGGCTTCTACGGTAATAACATCCCCGGCTATCTGTATTATATTGGTATATACCTTCTGCATGCTATTCCGCCTCCCCTTCCCTGTGGTCGCCCACAAATGCCCTTATTTCCTCTTCCGTCTTCCGGAATTCATCGCTGCCCCAGGCGGAAGAATTCCAGGTACGCAGCAACTGCCTTAATTTCTGGAAGAAATGCAGGGCCTCCTGCTTGTCTTTCAGCCTGAACTCCGCCAGCATTATTCCATGGATAAAATCAAATACATAAACTTGCCTCTGGCTGGAAGTAGCCTCATCTACAGGATCAAAGGCATTCTGCTGCAGGTAAACAAAATCAAAACACTCCCCTTTCAAGTATTCTATATAATCCTTCAGCGACGTCCCCTCTTCTCCTATAACCTTCATCATCTGGAAGATCTCGTTGCTGCGTTGCAATATCCTGTGCCCCAGATCCTCTTTGTCCTTTTCGATAAGGCCTTTATACTTGCTCCAGCTGATCAACGGATCGATCGCCGGATACCTGCGCGCGTCAGATCTTTCCCGGGAAAGCCCGTGAAAAGCCCCCACTACCTTTAGCGTAGCCTGGGTAACCGGTTCTTCAAAATTCCCTCCCGCGGGACTTACCGTACCCCCGATGGTAACTGAACCGGTTGCCCCATTATGCAGCCTGACCAGCCCCGCCCTTTCATAAAAAGAAGCGATACGCGACTCAAGGTAGGCGGGAAAAGCCTCTTCTCCGGGGATCTCTTCCAACCTGCCGGACATCTCTCGCATGGCCTGTGCCCAGCGGGAGGTGGAATCAGCCAGCAGAAGGATGTTTAACCCCATCTGGCGATAGTATTCCGCAACCGTCACCGCGGTATAAACACTAGCTTCTCTTGCGGCGACAGGCATGGAACTGGTATTGCATACTATCATCGTCCTGTCGATAAGAGGCTTGTTCGTCCTTGGATCAACCAATTCCGGGAATGTTTTAAGGGTTTCAACCACTTCGCCGGCCCGCTCGCCGCAGGCGGCAATAATAACTATGTCGGCCTCTGCGTGCCTGCTGGTCAACTGCTGCAAAACGGTCTTTCCTGCACCGAACGGTCCGGGGATGCAATACGTCCCTCCGAGGCTGACCGGGAACAGGGAATCAATCAGGCGTATCTTTGTAACCAGGGGCTCAAACGGGCTCAATTTTTCCGCATAGGCACGGATAGGTATTTTTACCGGCCAGTTCTGCTGAAGAAACACATCCAGGAGCCTGCCGGAGGGATCCTTGAGCTGGGCGATTGGCTGCTTTAAGCTATACCTGCCGGCCTTGGCGATGCTTGCCACTTCAAAGCTCCCGCGAAAAGAAAAGGGAACCATTATATAATGCTTGAATATCTTTTCCGGAACAAAACCCAGCCAGCTGCCGGCTAAGACTTTATCCCCGGGTTTTGCCAAAGGGGTAAAATCCCATTGAGTATCGTCGGCAAGGGCCTCCAGGTACACCCCGCGTTTGAGGAAAAACCCGCATTTTTCCGCCAATGCCGGAAGGGGATTTTGTAAACCGTCAAATATCTGGCCCAAAAGCCCCGGGCCGAGCTCAACGGAAAGCAATTCATCGCTGAACTCGGCCTCTTGGCCGACCTTCAAACCCGCGGTATTCTCATAAACCTGCATTTCGGCAGAATTCCCTCTCACGCGAATTACTTCCGCTTTCATACGTTCTTCCCCATGCAGGATATAGGCTACCTCGTTTTGAATGATGTGCCCGTCTGTTTCCACAACGACCATATTGGAATTGATTTTTACAATACGCCCTGTTCTTTTATTTGTCATGTCAGCTGCCCACCGTCCGTTCAAATAAGGCTTCCTTGTCCGCCCCCCGGATTTTATCCCAGCGCTCAAGGATTTTGAGTTTTAAAATATAAATTACAATAAAATCGAAATCGAAGTAATGCCCAAGGCTCAAAGAATCCATGAAATCCCACCTTGCCTGATCCAGAATCCTTTCCGCCTCCAGAATAGAAGAGCTCCGGTAAGCGGCCATGGATACATGGCTGATTTGCGCATCAAAATCATCGGGGGGGCGGATAAACTTCGAGGGGTCTGTTTTTTTGCGTCCTGACCGGGCCCGGACCAGCTCATTCCTCAAAATAGTTTCAAAACCGTACCATCTACCTAATACCTGCGGGGAGCCCTGGCTTAAAGAAAAGGTCTCTTGGCGGCAGATATCCCGGAGAACCTCTAATTTTTCTTCCGGGACCAATCCTCTGCATTTGGCGATAAAATCCTCCGGACCAAAAGGGGCCGGGGAATTAAAATTGAGCGCCGGCAGGCTAGAGATCAAATATGTATAATAAGCTCCCATTAGACGGACTTTAAAATCTTGTTCAACTCCGGCCTCAAAGAACCGGATATGTAGTCGGCCAGGGCCTGGGAGCTGAAATCAAAACTGGATTTTCCCGAATCAAAACTGATTATGAACCCGCTGTCGATCTCCTGCGCGGATTTTAAAACCACCTGCTTTTTCGTTTCCTCTTTCAATTGTCTCAGGAATTCCTTTTCCAGTCTTTCTTTGTCCTGAAGGGAAAGGGAAATCACGATCTGGCTTCCCAAAGAAAGAGGAGCGGCCTTAATCAGATCTTTAATGATACCGGTTAATTCCTCCGCAGTCAAGACCCGGCTTACGTTAAGCTTAAGCAACCCCTCCAGCATGGAATTAATTTCCTTCCTCAGGCTGATCAACAGATCCCTGCCTGCCTGCCTTAAGGAAGCATCGGTAGAGGCCCGGACCTTACCCGCTTCGGAATCGGCCTCTTCTATAATCTTACGCGCCTGCGCCCTGGCATCGGCAACGATCTTCTCGGCAGACAATTCCGCCTGTGCCATTACCTGCCCGGCCTGCTTCTCTGCTTCCTCCACCCCTTCTTTTTGTATCTTAGTAATTAAATCCTTGATCTCCTGCGCCATATGCCTCTCCTATAAGTTCCTCCGCAGTTTTCAGCGGATCCTTCGCTTTCAAAATCGGCCTGCCTATTACTAAAAAGTTGCTTCCCGCCCTTACTGCCTGGCTTACGGTAGCTACCCTTTTTTGATCATCCATGGCAGAACCGCTTGACCTGATTCCGGGAGTAACTATCACAAAATCCTTCTTTATCCTTCTGCGTAAAAAACCTGCTTCATTGGCAGAACAGACCACCCCGTCAAGTCCACAATCAATCCCTGTTTTCGCCAGAGACAAAACCTTTTCCTTCCCGGCCTTTTGACTTGTCAAAACCGTAATCCCGATCAACAGCGGCCTGGCCGCATTACCGGACCCGGCCTCTTTTTTTGCCGAAACCACGGCAGCGCTCAACATCTGCCGGCCTCCGGAAATATGCAAAGTCAGCATTTTAACCTTAAGCCGCACAGCCGCAGACACCGCCTTTGCCACTGTATTTGGGATATCCAGGTATTTCAAATCAAGAAAAACCTGAGCGCGCTTGCCGCGCAGCATCTCGATCACCCTGGGGCCGTATCTGGTAAAAAGATAACTGCCTACTTTAAAAGTGTCTATTTTTGGATAAAGCCTGTCCACAAGCCTTTCGGCTTTGACAAGAGTATCCACATCCAGGGCAAGTATTAGCTTAGGAGAAATCAATCTGCGCATATCTTCAACTTTCCCCTAATTTCTCTCAAATCTGCAATATTATTATCTTCCATGTGTTTCCTTAACCCGGATACGATCCCCAGGCTTATCGCCGGATCGATAAAGTTCGCTGTCCCCGTGCTGACTGCGGTGGCGCCGGCAAGAACAAATTCAATGGCGCTCTCAATATCCATTATACCACCCATGCCGATAATAGGAACCTTGATCTTGTTATAAACCTCCCAAACCATCCTTACCGCCAGCGGCCGGATTGCCGGTCCGCTCAAACCGCCCACCAAAGAATTTATCCTGGAGGCACGCTTATGTATATCTATGCTCATCCCAATGAACGTATTGACCAAGGCCACCGCCTCGCTTCCCGCCTCCTGAGCGGCCAGGGCTATTTCCGGGACCGAGGTAACATTAGGAGAAAGCTTGGTAATCAGGCATTTACCGGTAATGCCGCGTACAGCTTTAACCAAGTTGAATGTTTCACTGGCATCCTGGGAAATCAACCTGTCCTTTTTTATATTCGGACAGGAGATGTTCAATTCAATGGCAGAGACTGCTTTTATCCTGTCCAGCAGCTCGGCCAAAACTAAAAACTCATCCGGCTTGTCTTCAGAAGCGATACTCACAATGATCGGGATACTCAGGTCTTCCAAAAACGGAATTTTTTCTTTTATAAAACTGCCTATTCCCGGATTTTCCAGCCCAACGGAATTAAGCATACCCGAAGGCGTCTCACATGTCCGGGGAGGAAGATTTCCCGATCTAGGTTTTACGGTAATGGTCTTGGTAACGATTGCGCCCAACTTTCTTAAATCCATAAAACCTTTAAACTCCTCGGCATAACCGAAGGTGCCGGAAGCCACCATTACCGGATTCTCCAAAATGCAGCTTCCTATTTCTACTCTTAAGTCAGGCTTGGGCTTCTTTACCACACCAACTCCTCTCCCTTAAACACCGGACCTTCTTTACAAACCCTTTTATAGCCGGATTTAGTGGATACGACACAACCCAGGCAGGCTCCAAACCCGCAGGCCATATGCCTTTCCAGCGAAAGCTGGCTGCTGATATTATGCCCGCGGCAAATCTTGGCAACTGCCTTCAACATTGGCTGCGGACCACAAGCATATATATTTCCTGGCCGGCCGGCATCAGGCATTTCACGCAGCAATCTATCCAGCATCTCCGTGACTTTGCCTTTAAAACCCGCTGAGCCGTCATCTGTGGCAATTGCCATCCTGCAACCAAAAGCCTTAAATTCCTGCAGGCAAAGAAGCTGTTCTTTGCTGCCTGCCCCGATTAAAACCAGCGGCTTTGCCGGCTTTAATCTCCTGGCCAAAAACAACAAAGGCGCCACCCCCATTCCTCCTGCGACTAAAACGGATTTACCTACAGGCTTGCGCCCATATTCGAAACCTTTGCCCAGCGGCCCAATGATATCCAGAAATTCTCCTTTTCTTCTTCCGGATAAAACCCGGGTCCCGCTGCCGACAACCTCATAAATAAGCTGAACCCTTGACCCATTTACCCCGTGGATACTAATCGGCCTCCTTAACAAGGGGAGCCCTTCGTCACAAACCTTGATCTCCAGAAATTGCCCCGGAGAGGCACTCCTGGCAATCGCGCCGGAATCCAACTCCAAGCGCCAACAGTTATTCTTAATCTTTCTGTTCGAAATTATTTTAACTTTTACCTGTGTAGCCGTCATAATTCTTGCTTGTCCACCTGCTAAGTAAGATTACAAAAACCATAAACAGGACAAAAACGAAAAGTAACCATGATGATTGGCGGACATATCTCCAAAATCCTATCCTGGCAATATCCTCCCAGGATTCTACCACGAGGGTCAAGAAAAGAAGGGCCAGGATCGAGCCGATCTCTTTTTTAAACCAGGAGAGTTTTATAGGCAGATACTCGCTGATGTCCAGCCTGGTTATCGCGGACAAAGACGGCAGTATGCGCGGCACCCTCCTGCAGTAGTCTTTATACGGCTCAAGGAACACCGCCTCAAGCCTCTTTTCCTCTTTATATATGAGCATTATATAACGATTGACAAAAACCGCCATAAAAATGACTGCCGCCCACCATTTAAACACCGCAAGCACAACTCCCAAGCCTATCAGGAATATCCCGAGATACATCGGATTGCGCACTACCTGATAAGGCCCCCCTTGAATCAACACTTGGCTCTCGCGGGAATGCTCCGCCTTATACCCGCGGGCGGAAACACGAATCAACTGGCCCAAGAGTATCAAAGAAAATCCCAATAATTCCACATACTCCTCCGGGCCTCCGCCTATATTATTGCGTAAGAAAAATCCGGGGAAAAATGCAATCGCAACTACCCCGCAAGCTATAATCACCCCGGTTATCTTTAGTCTCCTTTTCATGACATATCCTTTATTTATATATTTTGGTTATTTCTGACAGCGGGGACAGAAATAAGTACTCCTGCCCCCCTGGGGAATCCTTTTAACCAATCCCTTACAAACAAAACAGGGTTTACCTTCTCTTCCGTAAACGCGGTGAAACCTGACATAATTCCCGGGTTTTCCGGAAAGCCGCACATAATCGTCTATGGAAGACCCTCCGTGCTTGATCGCTTTTTTTAAGACCTCCTTTATGCTCTTATACAAAGCCTTGCTCTCTTGTCCGCTTAAGCTCCTCGCCGGCCTGCGCGGGTCGATATTGGCACAGAATAAAATCTCCGAAGCATACAGATTGCCTATCCCTGAAATAAAAGACTGTTCCATAAGCAACGGCTTGATACCGGTGTTTCTGCCGGAAAGCATCTTCCTGAAATCGGCATAAGACAGGTCGAACGGTTCAGGGCCGAGCCCCCTTACAAATTTTATCCTGCGCCAGTCATCAACCAGGCGCAGCTCTCCGAATAAGCGCTGGTCATTAAAATCCAGCACCGTGCCCCCGGATAAATAAAAACTCACCCGGCTGCCGGGACTTTCTGTGGAACCGTTTTTTGTTTTCCTGAGAACCAGCTGCCCGGTCATCTTCAAGTGCACAGTCATGGCCGAGCCGTTCGATAATTCAAAGATCAAAAGTTTTCCCCGGCGCAACACATCCTTCACCTTCTTTCCCCTAAGGGCCTTCTCGAACACGGCCGGTGCTGGCTCGTGCACAACCCTAGAGTTGTGCACGCACACCCTGATAACCCTCTTGCCCGGGATTACTTTCCGCAAATCCTCTTTAATCGTCTCTACTTCCGGTAGTTCCGGCATCTTCTTGACTTAATTGATTTACCGCTTCCGCTACGGTGGTATTCCTGCAGGGACTTTACCCCCAACTCCCTCTTAGTCAACATCTCGATCCCGCTTACCGTTGCCTGGGCCCCAAAAATAGTAGTGGTGTAAGGGATGTTATACAAGATCACCTGCGAGCGTATCTTTATCTCGTCCTGACGGGGGATCCTCCCCGAAGGCGTATTGATCACCATTTGGATCTTGCCGTCCTTCATCAGGTCCAGTATATTAGGCCTGCCCTCGGTAATCTTGGGCAGCACCTTGGCCGGGATATTATTTTTTTTCAGCACCGCGGCTGTGCCGCTAGAGGCGAAAAGATTAAAACCGAGATCCTTCAATTTTTTGGCAACGGAGATCACGTCCCTCTTATCCCTGTCATGCACGGAAATAAAGACGTTTCCCTTTTTAGGAATCTTTTGCCCTGCCGCGATCTGGCTTTTAATATAGGCGCTGGGAAAATCCACGTCAATCCCCATGACCTCTCCGGTAGATTTCATCTCCGGACCGAGCATTACATCCACCCCCGGGAAACGATTGAAAGGAAAAACAGATTCTTTCACCGCCACATGCCTTGGGATCAACTCTTCGGTAAAGCCCAAAGCTTTGAGCTTTTTCCCAAGCATGACCTTGGTGGCCAGTTTTGCCAAGGGCACACCGATAACCTTAGAGACCAGCGGTACAGTACGCGACGCACGGGGATTAACTTCCAGGATATAAACCTTGGCGTCCTTGACCGCATACTGCACATTCATCAACCCCACGATATTAAGCTCTCTGGCCAAAAGATACGTGGCCTCTCTTATTTTCTTTAAGATATCCGGGGAAAGCGTATATGAGGGAAGAGACATTGCGGCATCCCCTGAGTGCACCCCTGCCTGTTCTATATGTTCAATGATCCCGCCGATAACAAAGGTTTGTCCGTCGCCGATCAAATCCACATCTACTTCTATGGCATCTTCGAGGAATTTATCTATAAGAATAGGGTGTTCCCCGGAGACCTCGGCCGCCTCCTTGATAAATCTCTCAAGCACCTCCTCGTCATAAACGATCTCCATAGCCCTTCCCCCCAAAACATATGAGGGCCGGACGAGCACGGGATAGCCTATACTGCCGGCTACCTTGCGGGCCTACTCGAAATCAAAAACCGTACCGCTGTTTGGCTGCAACAGCCCCAGTTTTTCAATCATATGCTTAAAGCGCTTGCGGTCTTCGGCTATATCGATACTCTCAGAGCTTGTCCCCAAAACGTTTACCCCCGCCTTGCGCAAAGCCACCGCCAGGTTTATCGGGGTCTGCCCGCCAAACTGCACAATAACCCCTATAGGCTTTTCAAGCTCAATGATATTCATGATGTCCTCGAAAGTAAGCGGCTCGAAATAAAGCCTGTCGGAGGTATCATAATCGGTAGAGACTGTCTCCGGGTTGCAATTAACCATTATGCTATCCACGCCTTCTTCTTTAAGGGCATATGCCGCGTGACAACAGCAGTAGTCAAATTCGATGCCCTGACCAATCCTGTTGGGCCCCCCTCCCAAGATTACAACCCTTTTGCGCTCCAATCGTACCTTCCTTTTTTTAT
>JAQUKF010000040.1 GCA_028719265.1 Candidatus Omnitrophota bacterium | reverse complement strand
GAAAGCGACAAGAAGAGCGGGCAGTTCCATTTCAGCGCCAGCCATGGGTTCTAAAATCAGTATATAGCAGATGGCACGTAGAATATAGAGTGTGTTAGAACACTAAAGGGAGGAACAGGGGATGAAAAAGGCAGCGGTAATCTTAAGCAGCGTAGTTATCGGTTTGTTTTTGTTTGCGGGAAGCGCACAGGCAGCGGATAAGTTCGGCTATATCGATCTAAGCCGCACCTTCAACGAATACAGCAAGACCAAGAAGTACGACAAGATACTGAGCGATAAAGAAAAAGAATATACCGACGAGCGCGATAAGAAGGTTTCGGAGCTGAAGGCCCTGCAGGATAAGTTCAACCTGTTGAATGATAAGGAAAGGGAAGCCAAGAGGTCCGAGCTTGAGACCAAGATGAAGTCCTTCCAGGATTCCGACCGCCAGAAGCAGGAGGCCTTGCGTAAAGAGCAGGATGAAAGGATGAAAGAGATCCTTAAGGATATAGAAGATGCGGTGAAGAAATATTCGGAGAAGCAGGGATATACAATGGTCTTTAACGACCGGGTGCTGGTTTATCAAAGCAAGGGAATGGATATTACCGATAATATTATCGAGGCGTTGAACAAGGGAAAATAAGATGGTGTTGAATAAGACCTTAAACGAAATAGCCAGGCTGATCGACGGTAAGGTTGTCGGCGACGGAGAGGTCCTGATTACCGGGGTATCGGGAATTAAGGAGGCGCGGGAGGGGGATATTACCTTCCTGGCCAATCCCAAGTACGGCCCGTTGATGGACAAGACGCGCGCTGCGGCAATTATCGCTTCGGCCGAGACGCAAAAGGGTTTAAAGCCGCTGATTTTGACAGATAACCCTTCTTTGGCGTTTGCCAAGATCATTTCCATGTTCATGCCCGACGACGCCGGACACCCCCAGGGGATAGATTACACCGTGGTGATGGGCAAGAATGTGACCCTGGGCAAGGATGTGGCTATCGGCGCCTATGTGGTTATCGGAGACAATGTTTCTATCGGGGACAATGCGATAATTTACGCCGGTTCTTTTATCGGCCACCATACGAAGATAGGCGCCAGCACCTTGATATACCCGCATGTCTCGATTCGAGAACGCATCAACATCGGCAGCCGCGTTATTATACATTCCGGCACGGTAATCGGTTCGGATGGTTTCGGGTTTGCCACGATCAAGGGCTCGCACCATAAGATACCGCAAGTAGGGACGGTTGAGATCGGCGATGACGTGGAGATCGGGGCCAATGTTACTATCGACCGGGCGCGTTTTGACAAGACCGTGATCGGCAGGGGGACCAAAATAGACAATCTCGTACAGATCGCCCATAACGTGGTGATCGGCGAGAATTCCCTGATTGTCGCCCAGGTAGGTATATCCGGCAGCACGATCATCGGTAACAACGTGACCCTGGCCGGTCAGGCGGGTCTGGTAGGACATATTACCGTCGGCGACAACGCGATAGTTACCGCGCAATCCGGCGTATCCAAATCCATCCCGGCGGATACGATGGTTTCGGGGTATCCGGCCAGGCCGTTTATGACTACCCAGAGAGTGAACGCCAGCCTGCAGAATCTACCGAAGCTTTTTGAGCTGGTCAGGGAGCTGAAGAAAAAGATCGAAGACCTGGAATCCAGGCTGGATAAGAAATAATGGAAAGACAAAAGACGATTTCCGAAGCGGTTTCGCTTTCGGGTATCGGTATACATACAGGCAACAAGGTCAATATTACCATCAAGCCAGCCGGGACTGGTTGCGGGATAACTTTTATCCGCACGGACATACCGGGTTCCTCCAGGATCAAGGCCGACGTGCAGTCTTTCCTTGAGGCCAAATTCAGCCGTCGCAGTTCTATCGGTAATAATGGGGCGGAGGTACAGACGATAGAGCATCTTATGGCCTCCCTTTCCAGCCTGGGGATAGATAATGCGGATGTGGAGATAGACAGCAACGAGCTTCCGGGAATGGACGGGAGCGCGCTCAGGTTCGTAGAGGCGCTTGAGAAGGCCGGGACGGTCGAACAGGATAAAGAAAGGTACGTGCATATAATCAAGGAGCCCATATGTATAGAGGAGGGCTCCTGTTCAATTACAGTCGTGCCGGCGAAGGAATTCAAGGTATCATATACGCTGGATTACGACCATCCTTTGTTAGGGTCTCAATTCCTGGAACTGGCCATTAACCCGCAATCCTTCAAGAGCGATATCGCCCCGGCGCGCACCTTTTGCCTGGAAAGCGAAGCCTCGGAGTTACGCAGCAAGGGCCTGGGAATGGGGGCGAATTACGACAACACTCTGGTCGTAGGTAAAACCGGGGTGATCAAGAACAGTTTAAGGTTTAAGGATGAATTCGTCAGGCATAAGATATTGGATTTGGTTGGGGATTTGTTTCTGGCTGGGTGTCCCATCCGCGGCCATGTGATCGCTTTAAGGAGCGGCCACTGCCTGAATTTGAAGATCGCCCAGAAGATTTATGAACAAAAAATAAAAGCGCAAGGAGCCGATACTATGGAAGGAATGTTGGATGTCAACGAGATCATGAACATTATCCCGCACAGGCAGCCTTTTTTATTCGTGGACAGGATAACCCACCTGGAAAAAGGAAAGCGGGCGGTAGGTATCAAGAATGTCACCATAAACGACTATTTCTTCAAGGGGCATTTCCCGGGACGTCCGGTTATGCCGGGAGTGATCATAGTTGAGGCCATGGCGCAGGTGGGAGGGGTAATGCTTTTAGCTTCCGAAGAGAACAGGGGGAAGCTTGCCTTCTTTTTATCCATAGACAATGTGAAATTCCGCAAGCCGGTAGTGCCGGGAGACCAGCTGGTCTTTGAAGTCGAGGCTATAAAGGTAAAGTCAAAGACCGGGCAGGTCCGCGGCAGGGCTTTGGTAGACGGCAAGGTGGTGGCGGAAGCGGATTTTGTATGCGCGTTAATGAGCGATTAATATGAAGATACATCCCAGTGCTATAGTTTCCCCAAAGGCGGATATAGGGCCAAACGTTACGGTCGGGCCGTATGCCGTAATCGGTGATAATGTTAAGATCGGCGGCGATTCCGCGATCGGTGCGCATTGCCTGATTGAGGGCAATACTTCAGTCGGCACGAGCTGTCAGATATTTACCGGGGCGGTCGTAGGCAGCCGCCCCCAGGATCTTAAGTTCAAAGGAGAAGATGTTTTTCTGGAGATAGGTAATAATAATATTATCCGTGAGTACTGCACTATAAATCCTGGTACGGGTAACGGCGGCAGGACGATTATCGGGGACAATAACCTGTTGATGGCTTATTCGCATATTGCCCATGACTGCCGTCTGGGCTGCGGATGCATCCTGGCAAACAACAGCACGCTGGCAGGGCATGTCAGCATTGAAGACAAGGCGGTTATCGGCGGGATGGTGGCAATCCATCAGTTTGTGAGAGTAGGCATGCTTTCTATCATCGGCGGATGTTCAAAGGTTGTTCAGGATATCCCGCCGTTTTCCACCTGCGACGGGCATCCTGCGCGGGTTTACGGATTGAACCTCGTGGGCTTGAGGCGCAAGGGTGTGTCTCCCCAGTCCATCAGGCAGATCGACCGGGCATTCAAGCTGATATTCAACTCCGGATTATCCGTAAAGCACGCCGCCGAGAAGGTAGAAGAGGGATTGGAGAGCACCGAGGAGATAAAATACCTGGTTAATTTTATCAGGAATTCTAAGCGCGGTCTGACCCGTTCCTGCCGTCAAGGCAAGAACGTTTCTTGACCGGCTGAGCGTAAATCAAAATGGAAAAGATAGGTTTGATCGCAGGGAACAGGAAATTTCCGCTTTTGTTCGCCGCAAGCGCAAAAAAGAAGGGTTATTCCGTCGTCGCTGTAGCCGTCAAGGGTGACACATCGTCTGCGATCAGGAAAGTGGCCGATAAGGTGTATTGGGTGAGCCTTGCGGAGTTCAGCAATATCTTTGACATATTTAAGTCCGAGGGGATCAAGAAGATAGTTATGGCCGGCCAGATCAGCCCTTTCCGCCTGTTCAGCCGGGAGGTCAACAAAAGCCGCGAGCTTAAGCAGATATTGATAGGCCTGAAGGACAAGAAAACGGATACCTTGTTCGGAGCGGTGGCCAAAAGACTGGAGGATGCGGGGTTTAGCCTCCTGGATTCTACTACCTTTATTGAAGAGCATTTGCCGAAGAAAGGCATTCTTACCAGGCTGCAGCCGGATTTTGATACCTGGGAGGATATTTATTTTGGGCTTAACTTGGCTAAGGCCGTAGCCGAACTGGATATCGGGCAGACGGTTGCGGTAAAAAGCAAAGTTATCGTGGCAGTAGAGGCTTTTGAAGGAACGGATAATTTGATCCGCAGGGCAGCCAGGACCGGAGGCAGGGGGATCGTGGTTGTCAAGGTAAGCAAGCCCAGGCAGGATATGCGTTTTGATATACCGGTGGTAGGGTTAAAAACTGTCAGGGGTTTAATTAAGGCCGGCGCCAGATGTCTGGCTTTCGAGGCGGACAAGACTCTCTTCCTTGATAAGGAAGAGAGCATCTCGCTGGCCGATAAGAAAGGTATTTCCATAGTCGCGGTGTAACTCTTCAGGACACATCCTCGTTTGTTGACTGCTGCTTAGCAGCTTCGGAATTTTCCGTTGTTTTCGCAGCCGCGCGTCATGTTGGCAGTTCAGGTCCATAAATTTCTTGACATCGTCTGTTTGTGGTGTGAAAATAAATACATACAAAGGAGGGGATTATGCCACGTTTAGCTGGGACAAAATTGACAGAGTTCAAGTTATACGCCCCCGGAGCCAAAAAGGTTGTGCTTGCCGGAAGCTTTAACAATTGGAATACTGGTAAGTTGCTTGCTAAAAAGGACAGCAAGGGTAATTGGCAGCTCAAGGTGGGCCTGAAGCCGGGAAGGCACGAGTATAAATTTATCGTAGATGGGGCATGGACAAACGACCCCCGCTGTACTTCCTGCGTAGCCAATTCACTTGGGACGCATAACTGTGTTGTGGAAGTAAAGTAATTGTTTTTCGTGGAATGCCGGCTAGATCGAAGGGCGCTACTTGATAAGTAGCGCCCTGTCTATTATGAAATATATTTATGGTCCGATAAAATCACGCAGACTGGGATTGTCCCTGGGTTTGAGCCTGAGCCTGGATAAAAGGTGCAACCTGAATTGCATATATTGTCAATGGGGGAGGACTCCTTCCGTCGTGTCCGGAAGGGGCGAATATGCCCGAGCCGATGATATCATTGCCGAGCTTAAGCTTTGGCTTAAAAATAACCCGCAGGAAGCAAAAGAATTGTCTTATGTAACTCTTTCCGGATTGGGAGAGCCGACACTCAGTACCTGTATCGAAGAATTGATTGTCCGTTCGAAAGAGTTGACCGGGGCCAAGGTTGCCGTTATCACCAACTCTACGCTTTTGGGTGATCCGTCTGTGCGTAAGTCCATCCTGGGAGCGGATTTAATTGTTCCTTCCCTGGATTCGGCGGATGAAGAAGTGTTCAGGCAGATCGATCGTCCGGCTGCCGGCATAAGGCTGGAAGATATTATTGACGGTCTTATAGCTTTACGCAGGGAATTCCGCGGTCAGATATGGCTTGAGGTTATGTTTGTGTCCGGACTGAACGACGATATCGATTCTGTCGAGAGGCTGCGCAAGGTGATACAGCGTATAAATCCGGACAGGATCCAGCTTAATTCCCCGGTGCGCTCTACCGCGGAAAAGAATGTTTTACCCGTAGAGAAAGTGAAACTGGAGACGATCCGCAGTATCCTCGGCAGCCGGGCAGAGATTATTTGATGCGCCTATTGCCTAATGGATAAGGCGCCAGTCTTCGGAACTGGTTACTGGTGGTTCGAGCCCACCTAGGCGCAAGATATTTGATGAAACATATGGACTCTTACGGCAGGAAAATGTACCCTTTGTTTGTCTTAGTTTTATTATCTGCCGTATTCAGTTTATTTTTACCTGCCGGCTGTTGCGCGGGCGGAAAAAAGGCGGTTGATTTCAGGGGGAATACCTTTTTTGTAGAGATAGCAGAGACGAAGCAGGACCAGGAGAGAGGGTTGATGTTTATAAAAAACCTTCCTGCTGATTCTGGTATGCTTTTTGTATACGAAGACGAGGCACGCAGGTCGTTCTATATGAAAAATACCTATGTCCCTCTGGATATAATCTGGATGGACAGGGAGAAGCGTGTTGTTTTTATAAAAAAGGACGCCAGGCCCGGGGATGCGCAGGTTTACGAAACTATCCATCCTCAGGAGGAAGCCATGTACGTGCTGGAATTGAATTCCGGCAGCGCGGAAAAGATCGGTTTGAGGCCCGGGGATATACTGCAATTTTGATTATTTTATGCATATAAAGTGGTATAATAGATAAAAGGGAGGGGCGAAAATGAACAGGGCTATAATTTTTCTGTGTTTGGCGCTGGCTGGTTGCGCCACAGTCGCAAAGGAAAGCAAAGCACCTCAGGAAGTTGTTGTTAAGCCGCAGCAGCCGGTTGTCGTCGATCAGAAGGAGCTGGATGAGATAATCGCCGTCTTCAGCGAGGCCATTAAAAATAAGCCTGATTACGCCGGGGCTTATTATAACAGGGCCGCTGCCTATTTTCATAAGAAGGAATACGACAAGAGCTGGCAGGATATACACAAGGCTGAGGCGTTGGGGATCAAAGTTGATTCTAAATTCCTGGAGTTGGTCGAGAAGCTGAAGAAAGCCTCCGGCAGGGAAAGATAACGGGAATCCGCCTGCAGAATGCCGGTTTATATCTGCCCGCATTGCAAGAATCCCATTTATGACGACGATGCCTTGTTGTGTCTTTATTGCGGGGAAAGCCTCCGTCGTCCGGTAGGTTTTTTCGGGAAATTGCGCTATCCCCGTCCTGCGGTAATTATCGCTTTTTTGGCACTCATAATCTTGTTAAGTTTTATGGCCCTGGTTATTTTCTGAGATGCATTAAAAATAAGTTGATTTTAATCCGTAATGGCGGGATAATAAAAATACTTTTAAATTAGCTTAAGGCGGCAAAGGAGAGACTCATGAAGAAGGCCATCTTGTTGACTGGTATAATTATCGTAGGTTTGGTCATAGGTTTTTTTCTGATAAAGTCAGCTACAAAGGGCTGTGGGGTCTCCAAATCCTATTATACGGACGGCAAGTTGCGGGAAACAGGCAGGACCAAGGACGGCAAGCAGGAAGGGGTGGTTAAATCTTATTATCCAAGCGGCCGCCTGAAGCTGCAGATCACCTATAAAGACGGGAAAAAAGAAGGTCCGGCTACCTTTTATTTCGAAAGCGGGAAGGTGCAGGCGAGGGTAAATTATAAGAACGATCAGTCTAATGGCGTTTCCAGATTCTATTTCGAGAACGGCAAGCTTCAGGCTGAAATGAGTTATAAAGACGGCAAATTAGACGGGGTATCCAAGACTTACCGGGCAACGGGTGAATTGATATATGTAGATGTTTACGAGGACGGGCAGATGAAAGACCGCAAGCCCAATAGCGCAGCAGTATTGCCCAAAGCAAATTCAGCCAAATAAGGTTTATCCGGTTCCGTTAATTCAAATTGAAGTTGCAAAATAAGCGGTTTTAGGTTAGAATACCTCTTGACCTTATACCGCAGTTCCTGCCTTTTGGGCATGGATCGATGTGTATAGATAATTCTGGATCTTAACGGCCATTAGCTCGTCCCCAGGGGCATGAGCTAATGGGATGTATGAATATCTGGAATTCTGGGGCCATTAGCTCAATTGGCAGAGCAGGACACTCTTAATGTCAAGGTCGTAGGTTCGACTCCTACATGGCCCAATAAATTTCTTAGAGCTTTATTCCGGCTACCTATTCCGAGGTAGATGAAAAGAGTTCCTTACCAGCCCATAGAGCACACCGCAGATATCGCTATCAGGATCAGATCTATCTCCCTGGCGGGGTTGTTTAAAAAAGCCGCCCTTGCCCTGACCAGCCTTTCTCTGGAAAGACAGCCCTTTCGGTACCCTCAAAGACATAAGATCATCATTAGGCAAAAGGCCTCCGATACCGAGGAGCTTTTTGTTAATTGGCTGAACGAGCTGATATCGGTATCCGCCGCAGAATCCCTGGCCTTCGAAGACATCAAGATAAACCATATTGACGACAAGTCTATTGATGCCGTTGCCACAGGCAGCGATATAAGGAATTATAAGGTTAATACGGAGATCAAGGCCGCCACTTACCATCAGCTTAAGATTTACAAATCCGGTTTGATATGGCAGGCAGAGGTAATTTTTGATGTCTAACATGCTTGGGAATATTTCCCTGGAGAAAATCGACGATTACCGTTGGCGTATCCCGCGCAGCTATAAGCCCGGGATGCGCGTAAGCGGTCTGGTTTATGCAGATGAGAAACTCTTGAAGGATATCTATCAGGACAAAGCCTTGGAGCAGGTAGCTAATGTTGCCTTCCTCCCCGGGATAGTTAATAATTCCCTGGCTATGCCCGATATCCATTGGGGGTATGGTTTTCCGATTGGAGGAGTAGCGGCTACGGATATCGAAGAGGGCGGGGTTATCTCTCCCGGAGGAGTGGGGTTTGATATAAACTGCGGAGTTCGTTTGTTAAAAACCAGCCTTGAATATGACGATATCAAGGATAAGGTCGGGGATTTGATTTATCACCTGTTTTCCGATGTGCCTTCGGGCGTAGGGTCCGAAGGAGATATAAGATTAAGCCCGAAAGATGAAAAGGCTATATTGTCAAAAGGGAGCAGTTGGGCTGTAGAAAACGGCTATGGAGCGGCAGAAGATCTTGAATACACTGAGGAGAACGGCGCCATGGCCGGAGCCGATCCTCAGTATGTTTCGGAGCGGGCTTTAAAGAGAGGTAAAACACAATCAGGCACATTGGGTTCCGGGAATCATTTCCTGGAGATTCAGATTATTGACCGGCTTTATGACCGGCAGGCAAGCGATACTTTAGGGCTCAGTTTAGGACAGGTGATGGTTGAGATCCATTCCGGCTCCCGCGGATTAGGATATCAAATTTGCGAAGATTACTCGCGCAGTATGATTGCAAGCCTGGCACGTTACGGGATAAATGTTCCCGACCGGCAGCTCGCCTGCGCCCCGGTTTCTTCCGCTGAAGGCAGGGCTTATTTGTCGGCGATGAAATGCGCGGCAAATTATGCTTGGTGTAACCGCCAGTGCCTGATGCATTTGACCCGTAAAGCATTCGAAAAGGTGTTTGGCTGTTCATGGCAGAAGCTGGGGATGTCTTTGGTTTACGACGTTGCCCACAATATCGCCAAGATCGAAAGGCATGAGGTTGGCGGCAGGAGCAAGGAACTCTGTGTGCACCGTAAGGGCGCCACCCGGGCCTTTGGCCCAGGGCATCCGGCCCTGCCCGGCAAGTATAAAGATATAGGCCAGCCCGTAATTATTCCCGGTGACATGGGAAGGAATTCTTATCTTTTGGTTGGTACGCAGAAGGCGATGCAGGAGACCTTCGGCAGCGTTTGTCACGGAGCAGGGCGGTTAAAATCACGCACCGCCGCCATGAGATCTATCAGGCCAGATATGTTGTTGAAAGAATTGGAATCTAAAGGTATAATAGTAAAAACTTCCGGCCGTAACACGCTGGTCGAGGAGGCCCCTTCGGTATATAAGGATGTAAATGAGGTAGTTAATGTCGTGCATAACGCCGGCCTGGCCAAGCGCGTATGCAGAATGCGGCCAGTGGGGGTTATTAAAGGGTAGAAGGTAGAAAGAATGCTGGATATCAGGTTTATTCGCGAAAA
>JAQUKF010000039.1 GCA_028719265.1 Candidatus Omnitrophota bacterium | reverse complement strand
TCGAAAACAGCCGCCTCCCTTTCAAAATGATCCTTGATCTTCCTGAGGCGTCCGCGCATATTATTTGCCATCATCAGGTCCTCCAAGGTAATCCCGGATTATTTTCTTATGGTCAAAGGCAAAATCCATTTTCTCCAATTCCTGGCGCTTTACCACCTTTAAGCCCGCGGCGTCATCTCCTGCCTTAGGCTTGCCTTTTGCCTTGGCGATAAACACCGTACCTATTGTATGGAACCGCGGGTCGCGCTGCGGGTCCGAATAAGTATGGAATTGTTTTATCCCGGTCAGGTCAAGGCCTGTCTCCTCTTTCGCTTCTCTTTTCACCGCCTCCTCCAGGCTTTCCCCGTAATCCACGAACCCTCCGGGCAAGGCCCATCCGAACGGAGGATTGCTGCGCTTGATGACCACGATCCCCTCCGGCAATTCGATTATCGCGTCCACCGTAACATACGGCCCTAAGGATAATTCCGTGGTCACATACCCCAGGTAACCCAGCACCCCTTTATTGAACACCGTAAATGCCTCCTGGTCATAAAGACAGAAGATGATCTCTTTTAAAGTGGTTTCCTCATCCCTTAAGTGCCTCAATACCTCCTGCGCCATTATCTTGGCGGAAGCCAAAAGCGGAAACCCTCCCGTGCCGCAACCTAACGCGGGAAAAACTATGGAAGAAAGCTTTAATCTCCTGGCCAGCTCCAGGGAATTCCTTGCCGAATTACGGATCTTCGTTTCATCGGTCTTAAAATCCATCCCCATTGTAGCGGCGTGGATTACGTATCTGGCCGCCAGCTCCCCCGCGGAAGTCTCCACAGCCTCCCCGATCCCGATCGGCCCTTTCTTAAGCGCCTCCTCTTCGATCATCCTGCCGCCTTTTCTCTTGATCACTCCGGCAACCCCGCCTCCCATCAGCAGCTTATTGTTGGCGGCATTCACGATCGCCTCTGCGCGCGATTCCGTAATATCCCCCAGTATTACCTTGATCTCGGTATTTTTTATTTTCATGTCACTCTCCGATAATCTTGACCAAAACGCGTTTCTTGCGCTGGCCGTCAAATTCACCGTAAAAGATCTGCTCCCAGGGGCCGAAATCCAGCCTGCCCTTGGTAACCGCCACGGTCACCTCCCGGCCCATTATCGTGCGCTTCAAATGCGCATCCGCGTTGTCTTCCCCCGTAAGATTATGCTGATATTTATCTTTACCGAACGGCGCAAGTTTCTCCAGCCAGGCGGAAAAATCCTTATGCAGGCCGCCCTCATCGTCATTGATAAAAACGCTGGCGGTGATATGCATGGGGTTGACCAGGCACAGCCCTTCACTGATCCCGCTTTTACGCAACGCCTCCTCCACCTGCTCCGTGATATTAATAAACTCCTGCCTGGCGGCAGTATTGAAATACAGGTATTCCGTATAGGATTTCATTTACAATTTCTCCAGTATTAATTTGTCGTTTTTCTGGTCTATCTTGAAATTGAACTTCTTCAGGAACGACATCCCGAGCAGGCCGTCTTCGCTCATCACCGCGCTCTCCTTGTCGGGCAGGACTGCCGCTTCTATATTCCTTGCCTCCGAATCCTGAACGCGCACACTTTCCAAGGTTACCATCCGCGCCTCCTCCCTGCGGCCGTCAGCCATTATCAGTTCTATCGGAGTTGCGTCCTTCCTGTTAACATCCATCCCCAGCTTATCTGCTATTTTTTTTGATAACAGTATCAGGGAGGCGCCCGTATCCAGGACAAGATTTGCCCTTACCTTGTTATTCAGCAGGGCCGTAACTACCACATGGCCGCTCTGCTTGTCCATATTCACCTGCTTCGGCTCATGCTCCCTTCTTATTTCCTCCTCCCGGGCCCTTTCCCGGGACCTTGTCTTCTCCTCCTCCCATTGCTGCCTGATGGCTTCGGCCTCCTTGGCGGAAGACGTAACAATACGGTCTATCTGTTTCTTGGAAAACTTCATCGAGCCTAAGCTTATCTCCAGCTCGACGTAATCGCCGTCATCCCTTTTAACAAGCCCTTCGATACTGCGGCCGTTCTTCAAATAAATGGTGTCCGCGAATAAACGCGCGCCGGAACCGCAGATGAACAATAATACCGCGGCCGGGAGAATAAACGCACGCTTGATCCTTGAAAATTCCTCTCTCATTTTATCTCAGGTAACCCCCTGATGGACTCTAAAGACCTGCGCAGCTTATGCGCCGGAAGCTTATATTTCTTAAGGTTACCGGAAAGGAACTTATCGTATCCGGCCAAATCCATAAGCCCGTGCCCGCTGTAACAGAAAAGAATTACCTTCTGCCTAGCTTCCTTCTTCGCCTTTTTAGCTTCGTCGATAACGCAGGCAATGGCGTGGCTGGTTTCCGGGGCGCAGATTGAGCCTTCCGTCCTCGCCCAGAGCATAGCCGATCCATAACATTTGACCTGGTCGTATGAACGCGGAGAAATCAACCCTTTTTTCGCCGCCTGGCTGACAAGTGGAGCCATCCCGTGGTACCGCAGGCCTCCGGCATGTATAGGCTCGGGGACAAAACCGTGGCCCAAAGTGTACATGGCTAATAACGGGGTCAACCCGGCGGTATCGCCAAAATCATAAGCAAACGGCCCCTTGGTCAGAGTGGGGCAGGCCGTAGGCTCTACCGGGATGATCTCGATCTTTTTGCCATGGATCTTGTCGCAGATAAACGGGAAAGAAAGCCCGGCAAAATTACTCCCGCCTCCGGCGCAGCCGATGATTATATCCGCCTTCTTCTCGCCGGCCAGCTTCAACTGCTTTTTGGCCTCCAGGCCGATGATCGTCTGGTGCAGTAATACATGATTCAGGACGCTGCCTAAGGTGTAACGCGACCTTCTCTTTGGATCGGAAAGCGCGTCCTCCACCGCTTCACTTATGGCAATCCCAAGGCTTCCCGGGGTATGCGGCATCTCTTTAAGTATCCTGCGCCCCGACTCTGTATCACGGCTGGGGCTGGCAACGCACTTTGCCCCCCATATCTGCATCATCGTCTTGCGCAGCGGCTTCTGGTCAAAGCTGATACGCACCATATAAACCTTGCATTCAAGCCCTATCAGGCTGCAGGCAAAAGCAAGCGCACTGCCCCATTGCCCTGCGCCGGTCTCCGTAGTCACCCGCCTGATCCCGAATTTCTTGTTATACCAGGCCTGGGCAACAGCGCTGTTCGGTTTATGGCTGCCGGCGGGACTGACGCTTTCGTCCTTGTAATAAATGCGCGCGGGGGTCTTCAAGAACTTCTCCAGAGCCAGCGCGCGGCGCAAAGGAGCCGGTCTCCAGAGACAAAGCATCCTTAAAACCTCTTCAGGTATATCTATCCAGCGCCTGGTGGAAACCTCCTGCTCAATGATATTCATCGGGAATATCCTGCCAAGCATTTCAGGCTTCAACGATTTGCCGTCCGGCCCGAGAGGAGGCTGCATCGGGCCGGGAAGGTCCGCGGCCAGGTTGTACCATTTTTTCGGAATATCTTTTTCGGAAAGAACAATCTTGTTAAAAGGCATTTTTCTCCTTGTCCGGGTTAACGTGATCTATCTACTCCCCTTCTTTTGCAAAACCGTAACACCCTGCACTGGCTGCAGCGGGGCGACACGGGAAAACAAAGATTCTGGCCAAAAGCCACCAGGATAGTATTTAAGGCTATCCATTCCCTCCGGGGAATTATCTTTCGCAGCGCAAGCTCCGTTTCTTCGGGGCTCTCTGTCTTGACCCATCCCAGGCGGTTCGATATCCGGTGCACGTGCGTATCTACGCAGATCGCGGGTATCCCAAAACCCAGGCCTAAAACCAGATTGGCCGTTTTTCTGCCTACACCTTTCAAAGCCAAAAGTTCCTCGAGGGAATTCGGCACCCTGCCGGAATATTTCTCCGACAATACCCCGCTTAGCTGAAGTATCGCCCTGCTTTTATTCCGGTAAAAACCCACCGGATAGATCAGTTTCTCTATCCTTGCCGCACTTAATTTTAGCATACTTGCGGGCCTATCCGCAACGGCAAACAATCTCCGGCTGGCCTTAATGGTAGTCTCATCCTTCGTACGCAGGGAAAGTATGCAGGAGACCAGCACCCTGTAAGGATTTTTTCGTCTGGATATCCGGGTAACCGAAGGGACCGCGTAATCCTTAACTTGACCCTTGATCAACCTTAAAACCATTAAGTCCATCATTGATCCTTACGCTGCCTGCCAAAAATAATATCCGTTAACCCTTTAACGATATTGACTACTATCGGCTTAAAATTATATTTCGGTTCGGCAAGCGAACCGCTGAATGTGATCACGCCGAATTTACCTACCTTGCCCACGATCGCCGCAGCGATATCTTTTAAGGTGCGGTTCAGGGGAACCACCTCGCTTAAAATATTCACTTCCAGCGCCCCATCCAAAGAACCGTCAAAACCGACCTTCAGCGGCCCGCAAAGCCTGATGACATTCCCTCTTAGCTCCAGCTTATCGGTATAAACAGATCTGTTCTGCACCAAAAAGGCGCAGGAACATTCCGAAAGTTCGATGCTCGCCGTGTCCTTGGAAAACAATAACTTGCCCATCTTTTTCAGCAGGTCCATCTCCCAGAGCTTGCCTTCTTTAACGGAAAAATCCCCCGCCCCGCTCAACTTGTTCAAATCCCCGCAGAAACCGTCAAGCTTGACATCCGCCTGGAACTTGCCGTAGATATTTTTATCCCTGGATGCCGTATCCAGCTTGAGCTTCTCCAGCTTTACCCCCTTTGCCTGCAGTTCGACATGATACGGCAAATCGTCCTGGCTAAGGTTAAGCAGGGCGGAACCCTCGACCGTCCCGTCATAAAATACGGCGTTTACCGGCGCCACCCTTACCCTCTTATCCTCCTGCAGGTAATCAAGGTTAAAATCCTCCATGCTGAAACCGTAGCAAGAGATCCTGTCGCTTGAAACCTTTGCCTGGAGGAAACAGCTCTTGAAATCATAAAGCGGGCCTTTAAGTAAAATTTGCGCGTCCACCTGTCCTTTTATCTGCGTCTTATTTATCTCCGGGTGTTTTTCGGACAGGAACTTACCCAAATCTTCCAGCTTAACTCCGGCGTACCCGCTTATCTCCGCTTTCGGTCCCGCGGGCTCGGAATTATCTATATCGCCGCTTACGCAAAATTGTGAATCCAGGTACCTGCCTTTCAATTGGGCGATATTTATTTTCTTGCCGGCGGCATTAAGGGTGACGGACAAAGACAGCCCGCGCGAAGATAACTGAGCCTGCAGGCTGGGCGAGGAGAAATCATCGAGTTCTCCGCTGCTTTCATAATCCACTCCCCGGTACCGGAACTTCGCCCCCTTCCATCTTAACCCCTGCCGGCTGAATTCAACGCAGGCAAAGATATTTTCCAGCTGGACATCCTGTTTTGCCAATTTAAAACCCGCCTGCGCGACATCCACTTTTCCCTGCAGCGACCAGCCGCCCTTGCCGTCGGGATGGAGCTTTACGGACAGGTCCGCCTTGCCGGAAGCGGAGCTCACCTGCGTAAAATTAAATTTCTCCTTTGCGATATCCGGAAGGAAGCCCAGGCTCAGGCTGGTGCTTATGTTAAATGCCAGGGTACTGAAATCCTTTATCCCCAGGCTGACTTCAAACGGCACCCCCAGGATCTCCGCCTTCAATCCCTGTGCCAGGAGGGAACGCTCGTTAAATATTACTTTGCCGTAAAAATTCTTCAGGTCCCCGAAATAATCCAACCCGGTTATATCCGCGTCCTTTATTTCGCAAGACCCTTCGAAGGAAACCTTTTTTGTCTGCAGATTGTAATCGGCTTTGGTCTCCAGGACCAAATCCAGGTTCGCCCTTATCTTTTCCTTCGCCAGGACCAGCCTGTTGCTGCCGATAGACAGCTCGATATGCAAGATGCCGTCTTTGAGGCCGAACTTTGCTTTTCCGTCGGCAGCCCCCGAAAGGATATCCACTCCCCTGTTGCCGTAATACGGCTCAAAACCCTTAAGCGCCAAATTACTTACCGACAGGCTCGCATTCATCTCTTTTTCCAAAAACCTGTACTCTCCCCGTCCGTAAATAACGGCAGGCGGCTCATCGGCAATCTCCCCTTTAAAATTGAACTTAACGCTGCCGGGCAAGGCCAGTCCCAGGCCAAGCCGTATATTCCTGATTTCCTTTCTGAAAGGAACCTCCAGGGTATCATCCTGAAAAACTATATTTCCGGAATCTATATTTATCTTAAAGACCGATACGCTGAACTCGGAATTCCCCGGCCGGGATTTCCCGCCGGCCGGAACATTTACGACCGCAGGCCGGCTGGCAAAGATCTCCTGGAGGTTGAACTTCCCGTCCTTCAGGCGCGCCAGGAAAATATACGGGTTTTTGAGATTTATGCTGGGGATAATGATTTTTCTCTTGAATACGGGCCAGACGAAGATGCCGCAGCTGGCCTCTTCGGCGCTCAATATCGTATTCTTGCCGTCAGAGATGACCAGGTCGCGCACGATCAATCCCTTGAATATATTAAAGCTCAAAGACCCCAGCCTTACATCTTTGTTGGTTTGCCGGGTTATGGTTGTGATGATGAGTGGCCGTATTTTCTTTGGCAGGAGAAAAAAGTTCAAGAACGCCAGAACCGAAACAACCGCTAAAACCAGAAGCGCCGAGATTATAATAAGCTTTTTCATCTCTTAAGTTTGACTAACTTTGCCGCCAGCTTGAATGCGTCCTTCTTGCCGCCGATCTTGCCGATCGCCTGCGCCTCCTCCAGGCCGTAAAGCACTTTTCCGATCAGCGGACCGGGCGGGAGTTTGAACTTACGCATGATATCGTTGCCGTTCAGAAACGGCACCCGCTTCTTTTCCTTCTCCTTATCAAGCAGGCGGCGGATGAGCATTTTGACCGTCTTCTCGTGCCTTGTCCGCGAAAGCGCGGTGGTCAACGGGCCTTTAGTGGCGCGCTGGTCGGCCAGCGATAAAAGGAGTACGGCCAGGGCATCGCTTCCGGCATCGCGGAAATAACGGAAGATCGCCCGCTCAGTAGGCCGCCCGTTGTCGGCCAGGTAACCCGGCCTTAAATGCCAAAGCACGATCCTTTCCAGCGAGCGGGTCTCATCATTGGCAAGCTTCAACCTGCGGCAGATCAGGCGCGTCAGCCCCAGGCCTATCCTTTCATGGCCGTGGAATATTATCTTGCCTTTCTCCCTGCGCAGGGCCTTAGGCTTACCCATATCGTGCAATATGCAGGCAAGCTTCAGCAGGCTCAAACGCTTGCGCAAACCGGAAAGCTCCTGGTTGAGATAACCGGCTATTTCCGCATCCTGCCTTACCGGCTCCAGCAATGATTCAAACTGCCTTAAAGTCTCTAAGGTATGCTGCCATACATCCAGATGATGGTATGGCCCCTGCCCTATCCCGCGCATGGGCTTTATCTCCGGGAAGATTATTTCGAGGATCTTCAGCTTATCCATCGCGCAAAAAGAACTATGCGCCAGGCGGCTGTCAAATATCTTGAATAACTCTTCGCGGATACGCTCGCTTGAAACCTTGCCGATCAGGTGTTTTTCTTTTTTTGCCATCCGCAGCGTTTCTTTGTCCAGGCCAAAACCCAGCATGCAGCTGAAACTAAACGCCCGCAATATGCGCAAAGGGTCTTCCTTAAAAGAACCCTTGCCGGTGATACGGATGATCTTTTTGGCAAGGTCGGACCTCCCGGAATAAGGGTCAATGATCGCGCCGCTTAAGTCCCTGTCGCTAAAAACCTCGCCCAGCTCAACCGCCATAGAGTTTATAGTAAAATCCCTATGCAGCAGGTCTTTTTCCAGGGTGGGGGCGCGGAAATCCGTAAAATCAAAGGTATATATCCTGCCGCCGCTCTTCTTGACCAGGCGGCAGGCGGCATGCTCCTCGTCCAAAAGGACAAAACCGGCCTTTAGCTGTGAAGCTAACTTACGGCCGAAATTTATGGCTCCGCGCTTAAGGCAAAAATCAAAATCAGGATTATCTTTACTGCGGCCCAAAAGCAGGTCGCGCAAAGCCCCGCCCACAAGGTAGAGTTTTATCTTCTTGGACCTGGCAAAGCCATAAACCGGCTTTAAAACAGCCTTGTCGTTTTCGCTAAACCTGACTTCCTTATTTTTATGCTTTCCGTGATATGGCATTCTTAATTTCCTGTCCAATGAATTCCCGACCAGGCGCCTGGCAGGATGAGCAAGACTGCTTTTAAGGCGGGCTTTACTGCTTATCCTTGTCGAATACCTCGAATTGCCTTATGATATCCTCTTCCACGAATACCGGGGCATGGGACCTCACCGCCAAAGCCACGCTGTCCGAAGGCCGCGCATCGACAACTTTCATCTCTCCGCTGCCTGTCTTGATAAATATCTTGGCGTGAAAAGTGGATTCCTCCAGCTTATCTATGACAATCTTCTCTATTCCCGCGTTAAGGTCCTTGAGCATCGTGTAGATCAAATCGTGGGTCAAAGGGCGCGGAGGGTTAAAACCGCTTATCTTTAATTTTATCGCGCTTGCCTCATTCAAACCGATAACGATCGGCAAAACCCTTGAGCCGCCCTTCTCCTTCAGCACGATCAGCTGGTCGTGCCTCTTCTCGTCAATAACGATCTTATTCAGCTCCATCTCTACCATTCTAAATTCCCCTGTATTTATATTTTACATATCCCGGCGGGCGCAAGCCGCCATCCCTATCTTTTCTTTTTATCCTTCCCCAAAATATCCTTCAATTCCAGCATGAACTGCCCTACATCCTTGAACTGCCGGTAAACCGAGGCAAAACGCACGTAAGCGACATCGTCAATTACTTTAAGCCTCTCCATTACCAGTTCCCCTATCCTGCTGGATGAGATCTCCCGGTCGCTCTTCTTCTGGATGGAGTGTTCTACCTGGGAAACCACATTCTCCATTTTCTCCACGCTTATCGGCCGTTTCTCACAGGCGCGGGTTATGCCCGCCAGGACCTTCTTGCGGTCAAAAGGTTCTCTGCGGCCGTCCTTCTTGACCACCAGCAAAGAAAGCTCCTCGACATATTCATAAGTAGTAAAACGCTTGCCGCACTTCAGGCATTCCCTTCTGCGCCTGACTGCCGATTCTTCGGCGGTGGCGCGGGAGTCCACTACCTTGTCCTCTTTATATCCGCAAAACGGACACCTCACCCCGCACCTTCTTTCTTATTCAAGCTATTTTCAATTCTAAGCTTTAACCCAGAGTATGCCTTACCAAAATATTTAAGGGACTTCTCCCTCTTTTTTGCATCAACCAAAGAAAAAAAGCTTTCATAATAAACTATTTCCCAAGGCATATACTTTCTCGTGTATTCAACCAAACCAGAATTATGTTCTTTCAATCTTCGTTCTACATTATTTGTATATCCAATGTATAAAATACCATTCTTTTTACTCTTTAGAAGATATACATGATACATTGGCAAATTCAAAAATGATACGCTAACCTTCTTTTTAATTCAGCCTATTTTTAATCCAACTACACACTATTGAATCCAAGAAGGTGCGGGGCTTATACCTTCCTTATTTTTATCTTCGCCTGCTTCAGGAAACTCATCGCCATTTTATCCGGATACCCTTCGGAGATAACAATTTCCCTTATCCCGGCGTTGATCAGCATCTTCGCGCAAATAACGCAAGGCTGGGTCGTAGCGTATAAAGTAGCCCCTTTGACGCTGATCCCGTGCAAGCAAGCCTGGATAAGCGCATTCTGCTCCGCATGCAGGGCGCGGCACAACTCATGGCGCTCACCTGAAGGTATTTTCATTTGCTGGCGTATGCAGCCTATCTCGATGCAGTGTTTCAAACCGCTGGGAGCGCCGTTATAGCCGGTAGCCAGTATCCTTTTGTCCTTCACTATTACCGCCCCCACGCTGCGCCTCAGGCAGGTCGATCTCTTCGCGACCAAGGTGGACATCTCCAGGAAATATTCATCCCAACTGGGACGCTTATGCATGACTTTTCTTTTTTTCACCACCGCACCCTCTTTCTGATTCAAGATATTCTCAATCTAACTTATGTCAATATTATTTCATCAGCTCCGGATACAAAGGAAACTTCCTGGCCAGAGTAACCGTCTCTTCTTTTGTTTTGGCTAATTTAGCCGGATCATTCCTGCCCTCCAGG
>JAQUKF010000038.1 GCA_028719265.1 Candidatus Omnitrophota bacterium | reverse complement strand
GGAAAGCATCCTCCCCACCGAAATAGCCTCTACAAATGAAAAGCGCCCTACAGAAGCCTGTAAGGCGCTTGCATCCACTGCATCGCTATCCTCAGTTTCGGATAGTTGTCAACAATGGCTGCCCCGCATGGACTCGAACCATGATAACAAGATCCAGAATCTTGTGTCCTACCATTAGACGACAGGGCAATATATTTGCAGTAAGAGTATATCGTGGATAAAAAACTAAATCAAGGGAATATTTCGGCGCCTAACGCATCCTAGCCGCCAAATCCAGGAGAGTGCTGACCAGGAAAGATTTAATAAACATTATCGCCAGAAAGGCAATGATCGGGGATATGTCAATACCGAACTTAAGACTGGGGGGCAAAACTTTCCTTATGGGTGCCAGTACCGGCTCGGTACACTTCTCCAGGAACTGCACTATCGGGTTATACGGGTCCGGATTGACCCAGCTCAACAGCGCCCGGATAAGCAATAGCCAGTAATATATACTTAAAGCTACATTCAAGAGATGCGCGGATGCAATAAGGAAATTGGAAATAATAAAAATATTATCCTCCGGGGGTATTCGTTTCTAATTTGGCCTGTAATTAAAATAAAGGCAAGGGGGAAATTTTTTGGTTTGAGTTTCTGGGCATTGCCTGCCCGCTGGTAGTTTACCCCTTGCCTTACGTCTTGTTAATAAACTATAACACAAATCGCGGGCATATTTCAAGCCCCCTTTATAAATAATTTTAATTGCCGTCTTTGCCGGAATCTCCGGATTTGCCGACCTGGATACCGGCCATTACGGACTTTATCATTTTCTGGTATTCGGGCGGAAGCTGCGAAAGGTCTATGGACGGCAGGCCTGCCATCGGATAGCCATCCTTGCCTTGCGCAGACTGGATCCCTTGCGCAGACTCTAGAATTGACTGCACCATTTTCTGGTATTCGGGCGGAAGCTGAGTCAATCCTGTTCCTGCCGTAGCCGGGGCTGCGGGTGCGCTCTGCGCAGCCTGCGGAATAACCGGTAACGGTATATCTTCGACTTTTTCCGTCTCCTGTTTAGGCGCAGCGCGTAAAGAAGAGGTGTAAGCCTGATAAAGGGATTCCATCTGGGGGCTTACCTCGTTTTTGTTCCCGGATTGCCCCCGCATGACTGAAGCCACTTCGTCTTTATAATAGGTAAGCTCGACGCCATGGAAATCAAGTTTTACATAATCTTCGGTGTTTTCAATAATCTTGCCTTCAACCTTTTGGCCTGATTTAAGCAAAACGCTGTCGCTAAAGCCTGCTCTTGAAAAAAAGGCTACAAAAACGGCACAAAAAACGCATAATCTCATTTTGCCCATTTCAACAACCTCCTTTTCGTCCTCTCGAGACCAAGGTAGTGTATCAGCTCAAAAAGCCCCGGACCTATGGTTTTGCCGGTCAGGGCGACCCTTAGCGGATGTATCAACGTCTTGGATGTAATACCGAGTTCAGCAACTAAATCGCGGAAGCACTTCTCGATTCCTTCTACGCTAAAACCGCTTAACCCTTCAAGCCTGGAGACAAAAAGCCCAAACTCTCTGGATAAATCACCGGAAAGGAATTTTTCCTGAGCGGCCGGGTCAATATGGATCTCTTCAACGAAGAAAAAGTCCGCCCACTCCGCAAAATCATTCAACCGGGACAGCCTCGGCTGGAACAATTTTATCAACCCCAGGAGATAGGCACGGTCATACCCGTCTTCCCTGATATACCCTTTCTGCACCAAAAGAGGCAGAAGTTCATCGGCCAATGCCTCGGGGTCGGCATTCTTCAAATACTGATTATTCAACCAATCCAGTTTCTTCAAATCAAAGGTGGCCGCCGTCCTATTGACATCTTTTATATCAAATAGCTTTACCGCTTCCCCGAGACTGATTATCTCTCGGTTTTCACCTGGAGCCCAACTCAACAACAACAAGTAATTCACCAGGGCTTGCGGTAAATAACCCATTTTACGATAATCACTGATCGCAGTTGCTCCGGTCCTCTTGGAAAGCCTGCCGCCATCCATCCCCATGATCAAAGGAAGGTGGGCAAATCCGGGAATAGGAAATCCCAAAGCCTCATAAAAAAGCATCTGTTTAGGAGTATTTGAAATATGGTCGTCCCCGCGGATGATATGAGTTATATCCATTTCCGCGTCGTCGATTACACAGGCGAAATTATAGGTAGGGGTTCCGTCGGACTTGATTAATACCTGATCCTTAATCAAGGCAGAGTCGAATTCGATCTGTCCGCGGATAAGGTCATCCACCCTGATCTTGCGCGGCTCCACTTTAAAAATAACCGCCTCCCGGCCATCCGGCGATTTCTCGATATAGGCTAGTCCTGCCTTAAGCAATTTATCCGCGTATGCGCGGTATCTGTCAAAACGCTCGCTCTGGTAATAAAGCTCATCCCAGTTAAACCCCAGCCATTTGAGGCTAAAAAGTATTTCGTCAACGAATTCCTTTTTTGAGCGCTCCTTGTCCGTGTCTTCGATCCTCAAAACAAACTTTCCTTTTTGCGACTGCGAAAAAAGCCAATTGAATAACGCCGTACGTCCGCCGCCGATATGCAAATTACCCGTAGGACTTGGCGCAAATCTTACCCTAACCATTGCTTAATCTTACTCCTTCCTGCAAAGCCCTTTGATTGATCTCCAGTATGTCCTTCCTGCCGGCAGGGGCCATGGACCTAAAAACCTCCACCACCTCGCTAACCTTTACGAGTTTTCTAAGCCCCAGATAACATCCCAAAACTACCATATTGGCTACCTTGATATTCCCCAACCCCAGCGCGATATCCGTAAAAGGAAATTGCAACACTTCCGCCCTCCTTGAGGTAAAATTTCCGATTAAAGAAGAGTTAAGGATCAAAAGCCCCTTGTCTTTAACCCTGTCTTTAAATTTCCCCAGTGAGGGCTTATTCAAAACCATAAGCGTATCCGCTTTTGTTATATAAGGAGACCCAATTCCCCGATCGGAAACGGTAACCATGCAGTGGCTGGTTCCCCCGCGCACCTCTGGCCCGTAAGCCGGGAACCAGCTTACCTGCAAACCTTTACGCATTACCGCCTCGGCCAATACCTTACCTAAAAGCATTACCCCCTGGCCGCCGCTTCCGGCGATAATTACGCTTTCGGTCATTTGATCCTTCCTAAAGGAAATTCCTTTTGCATAACATCCTTTACCCAATCCATCGCTCCTTTCGGACTCAAACCCCAATATGTCGGGCAAGGAGAAAGAACCTCAACCATGGAAAATCCGGAATCATTCTCTACCTGGTTCTTAAAAGCCTGTCTTATCGCCCGCTTGGCCTTCAACACTTCTTGCGGACTATGGAGAGATACCCTTTCAATATAGCGTACCCCCGGCAATAAGGCCAGCATCTCGGAAACCTTTAAAGGAGAACCATGCCATTCCCTCTTCCTTCCATCAACAGTCGTAGATGTTTTTTGCCCAAGGAGGGTAGTGGGGGCCATCTGTCCCCCGGTCATTCCGTAAACCGCGTTATTGATAAAAACCACGGTAAGGTTTTCTCCCCGGTTAGCCGCATGTATGGTTTCATTAGTGCCTATTGCGGCCAGGTCCCCGTCGCCCTGATACGTAAAGACGATATTGCGCGGACGCGCCCTTTTTATAGCTGTAGCAACAGCCAATGCGCGTCCGTGGGCCGCCTCCGAACAATCAAAATTCCAATAATCGTAAGCGACAACGGCGCATCCTACCGGGGCTATTCCAATAGTCCTTTCTCTTATACCCAATTCATCAACCGCCTCCGCAACCAGACGGTGCGCTATGCCGTGACCGCAGCCAGGGCAATAGTGCGTGGGCGTATCATATAGAGCCTCGGGGCGACCGAATACTTTTTTCATTATATAAGCCTTCCGATCTTATCTATGATCTCGTCTTCACCGGGAATACCCCCTCCCGCACGACCAAGGAACTCTACCTGCGCCGAACCGTTGACCGCCAATTTTACATCTTCGAGCATCTGGCCATAGGACATCTCAACAGTCAAATATTTAACCTTCCTGCCTATTTTTTTGAACGCCTTATCCGGAAAAGGCCACAGGCTGACAGGGCGGATTAACCCTATTTTTTTACCTGAAGACCTTAAGCGGGTAAGCGCGCTTTTCGCTATCCGCGACATTGTCCCGTAAGCAACCAGGATAACCCTGGCATCATCCAGGAACAATCCCTCGTAACGCTGCTCTTCTCTCCTGATTGCTTCGTAATCTTTTTGCAGTTTAAGGTTGAACTTCTCGAGATCTCCTTCGCGCAGGAAAAAGGATTTAACTATATTTGGCTTCCTGCCTTTGCAACCGGTAAGCGCCCATGGTTTTTTAACGGACACCTTTCCCTTCCCGGCTAAAAACTTCACCGGTTCCATCATTTGACCCAACACGCCGTCCCCCAAAATCATGACCACTATACGGTATTTGTCCGCCAGGCGGAAACCTGTCTTCGTCAAATCATACGCCTCCTGGGCCCCCGCGGGAGCCAATACTATAACACGGTAATCCCCGTGCCCTCCGCCCCGGGTAGCCTGGAAATAATCCGACTGCGCAGGAGCGATATTCCCAAGTCCCGGTCCGCCGCGCATAATATTTACGACTACTGCCGGAAGCCTGGCCCCGGACATATACGATATCCCCTCCTGCTTTAAGCTTACGCCCGGGCTGGAAGAAGAAGTCATTGCCCGGCATCCGCAGGCGGCGGCACCGTAAACCATGTTGATTGCGGCCAATTCCGATTCCGCCTGGATAAAAACTCCTCCCGAAGAAGGCATATACCTGGACATATAGGCAATAAGCTCATTCTGGGGAGTAATCGGATAGCCAGCATAGAAATTACAGCCCGCCTGGATAGCTCCTTCGGCAATCGCCTCATTACCGGAAATCAAAACCCTCTTGATCTTCATTTTTATTTCAGCACCTCGATACAGCAATCCGGACAGATAATCGCGCACTGCATACAGCCAACACAATCCCCCGAATCGGAAAATTCAACAAAATTCAATCCGCGCTTATTTAGCTTTGCGCTCTTCTTAAGCAGGCCTTTTGGGCAAAAGCTCATACACAAAAAACAACCTTTGCATTTATCCTTATTTATTATGATCCTGGCCATTATCTATTAAGCTCCTTGCGTATCATCCCGGCCACCCCCGAAGCGGAAAGTCCATTCTTCTCTAAAAGAAGGTCCCTCGGCCCGTGCGGGATAAATCCTGGCGGAAGCCCCATACGCAGTATGCGCCTGCCCAGTTCCTGGGAAATGGCGCTGCCGAATCCTCCCTCCCTTACCCCCTCTTCCATACTGCAAACCAGATCGGTATCTGCGCAAACCTTTTTCATCAATTCTATATCCAGCGGGGCGGCAAACCTGGCATTGATAAGGCTGCCGGTTATCCCATCTTTATCGAGTAATTTAACCGCCTCTTGCGCCACTGATACCATGCTGCCCAGGGCGATGATCGTAAAATCCTTGCCTTCCCTGAGCAATTCGGCCTTACCCAGATCCAAAGGAGTCGCTGCCTGCGTATTCACAAAGGTGTTGGCCCGGGGATACCTTATGGCTACCGGCTTGTTCAGCGAAAAGGCGAATTCCAACATCTCCCGAAGTTCCCGTCCGTCCTTTGGCGCCATAACCGTTAAATTCGGGACGCTCCTTAAATAAACGATGTCGAATATTCCCTGGTGAGTAACTCCATCTTCTCCCACGATCCCCGCCCGGTCAACGGCGAATATTACCGGAAGCCCCTGCAAGGCAACATCCTCGATCATCTGGTCATACGCCCTCTGCAAAAAGGTAGAATATACCGCAACTACCGGCTTAAAACCATGCCTGGCCAGCCCGGCGGCAAAACAAACAGCATGGGATTCGGCTATACCTACATCAAAGAACCTTTCCGGAAAGACGTCCCGGAATTTATTCAAACCCGACCCTTCCGGCATGGCCGCAGTTACCGCCACTAACCGCTTTTCTTTATGCGCCAGCTCCACTATCTTATCACGAAAAACTTCAGTATAGCTTTTTAATTCAACCGGGGCATTCCCGGCAAGGCCTTCACCGGTGTTGATATTGAACCGGTTAACCCCGTGGAACTTCACGGGGTCTTTCTCCGCAAAGGAACACCCCTTTCCCTTTTTTGTGACTACATGCAGGATGCGCGGCCCCTTGATATTCATGACATTCTTCAGGGTGTTGGTTAAAACTCCCAGGTCATGTCCGTCGATAGGCCCAAAATAGCGGAAACCCAATTCTTCAAAAAGCATGCCTGGCACAAACAGCCCTTTTAGCCCCTCCTCGAATTTTGATATAAGCTTTATCAGCCGGCTCCCGCGGGGGACCCGGTTGGACAGGAAATTTACCAGATTGTCATGAAAACGGTTATAAACCGGCAGGGAAATAATCTTGTTCAGGTAATTGCTGATCGCCCCCACGTTTGGGGCAATGCTCAACTCGTTGGTATTCAGAACTACCAGGATATCCTTTTTCAGGTGACCGGCGTTATTCAACCCTTCAAAACAAAGCCCTCCGCTTAAAGATCCGTCGCCGATTACGCAGGCCACATGGAACTGCTCCTCTTTGGGTAAGAGGTCCCTGGCGCAGGCAAGGCCTAATCCCAAAGAGACGGCGTTTGAACTATGGCCGGTTGTGAAAGGGTCGTAATCCGACTCCTCCCTGGAGGGGAAGCCGCTTAACCCGCCGTATTGCCTTAAGGTCGAAAACCTGTTGTTGCGTCCGGTCAATATTTTGTGGGCATAAGCCTGATGTCCTACATCAAAGATAATTTTGTCTTTTGGGGTATTCAGGCAATAGTGCAGGCTGATAATCAACTCCACCGCTCCGAGACTGGAGGCAAGATGACCTCCTGTCTGGGAAACAACTTCGACCATCCTGGAGCGGATCTCACCGGCCAAAGAACCGAGTTGGCTCAAATTTAATTTTTTAAGATCTTGCGGTGAACCTATCTTATCCAATAGCATATTTATTTGTCTTCCGACGGCACCTCATCACCGAAATTCTCCGAAGAGAATTTGCCTTCCTTCTTCATCAGTAATTCAACTTTACGTTCGGCCTCGGTTAAGATCGATGCGCAGGATTGCGCGATCCTCACCCCTTCTTCGTATCTTTTAAGCGATTCCCCCAGCGTAAGCTTGCCGCTGGAAAGCTCTTCGACTATCTTCTGAAGCTTCTTTAAATCGTCTTCAAATTCCGGCTTCTCCTTCATTCCACACCTTCCCTTTCTATCGATGCCTTGATATCATATTGAATAATTAAGGGGTGCCGGACCCCTCTTTGAACACCTCCTGCACCAGACTTACGAATGCCCCTCTATGCAAAACCGTCTTTAGACGGTCCCCCGGTTTTAATTGAGAAACCTCTTTCAATATCGTCTCCTGCGGCATAAGCATGCTCAAGCTGTAGCCGCGTGACAATACCGAAAGCGGACTTAACGCCCCCAGCCTCTGGAACAAGGAACTGCTGCGTTCTTTCGCCATTTCCAGGGAATGCCGCATGTTATAATTCAACCCGGAAAATAATTCATCCAGAAACTGTTGTTTTTCCAATAACCTGTCTGCCGGGCTTTTAAGCATATGCCTGAGAGCAACAAACCTGTTTTTCAAATCCCCCAAGGCATCATTAATAAGAAAATCCAGATTGTGCCTGGAATCGGCCAGTTCGGAAACCAGGGCATTTTTTTTATCTACAATAATCTTTGCGGCAGCCGTTGGCGTTTCTACAAATACATCCGCAGCCAGGTCCGAAAGGGTTATATTGATCTGATGCCCCACTGCAGAGATTACCGGAAGCCTAGAGTTGTAAATCGCGCGGGCAACTATCTCTTCGTTAAATGACCAAAGATCTTCATTGCTCCCGCCTCCGCGGCTGACAATGATCAAATCGGTCCTGCCAAAAGAGTTCAGCTCTTCGATGCCGGCGGCAATCTCCCCTGCCGCATGCTCGCCTTGGACGCGGACTGAACGGATAAGCACATCTACGCACGGGGCGCCTTTTTCCAGAATCTGCAGGATATCACGGACTGCCGCTCCCTTAGCGGAAGTAACGATGCCTACGGAAAACGGCATCAGGGGCAGGGGTCTCTTGTGGGCATGGTCAAACAGGCCTTCCTGTTCCAGCTTCTTCTTAAGCTGTTCGAAGGCCAATTGCTGGCTGCCGATACCTTTCGGCTCCATCCTTTCCACAATAATCTTATATTGTCCGCTCGGCCCATAGACATCGACCCTTCCGAAACAAATTACCTGTAACCCGTCTTCTGGTTTAAACTTCAATCCCTTGTTGGCATAAATAAACATTGCCGCCCCGATCAAGGAGTTTTGGTCTTTCAGGGAAAAATAGAAATGCCCGCTGGCTGCCGCCTTGAAATTGGAAATCTCACCCTCAACCCAGATTTCTCCTATGCCTTCCTCAAGCAAGTTCTTTATCGTATGAGTTATTTCAGAGACTGTATAGACATGCTTGCGGGCCTTGCTTGCGGGAGCCGGACTGTTATTATGCGTTTTATTCGCTTTCTGCATTTTTCAAAGCTTCCTCTGGACCTTTATCAGCCGGAGGCGCCTCAACAACAGGCTCCGGCAGGGGTTTCTTTTTAAAAACCAGCATTTGCACTGAATATGGGCTCATCTCCAACGTCTCAACATACTCCTGTGAAAAATCCACCTCTTTCTCATCTTTGGCCTCAAAAGAGCAATCTCCACTGCAGGAATTATCGATCAAATACCTGCTTAAAATATATGTATCCTTTACGCCCTTGAAATTCAATTTTATCTTTCTGGGGACTGCCGCCAACCCTTTAGCCAGGACATTCAACTCTATGGCCCGGCCGAACATTTCCCTGGTATTCGAACTCAAGCGTAAAGACGACAATTCGGTTTGCCCGGAAATTATTTTATCGATACGGTCGGATTTTACGATGTTCAAGACCGATTTTCTCTCTGCATCGCCTAAATGGACGATCTCCCTCGACAGATAATTCATCGCCGCCGACGGATCTATATAGTTATAGACGAGCACTGCAAAATAACCCTGGGATCTGGTAGGGATTATCCCCACAAACTTGTCCTGAAACTTGAGCGGAAGCAATTCCGCGCCCAAAAGACCCAACATGCGCATGGCATTATAGCTGGCCTTGGCATATCCTTTGGACCCGGAACGTTCGGAGTCAAAATAAAAAACCCCCATATTCCTGGTCACCATCTCTTTATTTCCTGAAAAATCCTCGAGGCAGAAATACGTCTGGCAATCTACCTGTGCCTCCTGCATATTCTTTATACGCGCGGGTATATAGCTGGCGGCGACATAAGAATCCTTTCCTCTCTTGGGGGAAATGTTGGAAGAGGCGTCAAAATTCCATTCATCGACGATCAACGGCAGGTCGTCCTTGAAATTAAAATAGCTTAGCCATTCGCGGATAAGCTTGATAAAGGTTTTTTTGTAGATCGTTTCCTGTTTTTCGACTGCGGGATCCGAAGAATAAGCATGCCACGATATGAAATCAAGGGGCAATTTATAATTGGAGCAGTATTTTATCAATTCATAGATCAGGCTGCGTTCCGGGAAAAGAATGCTGTTATTATCCCCGATATTGGAAAACCAGGCGCTTGTCGACGGCCCGCCCAGAGGTATATCCAGCTTCGTCTCCTGACGCAGCTCCTTTACGGCTTCTGCGACAACTTTGTAAAGACCGAGATACTCTGATTTATCACCCAGGAAGAAATCCCCGAGGTCGGGGGCATTCCAGACCTCATACCAGATGTTATATTTTTTATCGCAGCTTAATTTGCGTATGACATCTTTAACCAGCTCTTTATAAGCCATTAAATTATAGACCGAGCTGTTCTTGTCGAGCACCCTTCCCAGCCCGGAGGGGGTACCGAATAAATCAAGGATCACCGTTCCTCCGCTGTCGCTTATCCTCTTAATTACTTCCTCATAATTTGCCAGGAGTTTATTTTGGGCCGCCTCGTCCTTAGCCAGCTGGGCAATCTCCCAGAGATTATATTGAATCCGGTAGAAACCGTTGAAACCTATATCCTTCTGCCAGGCAGCAAGAACATCTTTAGAGGCCAATGTTTGGGGCTAGCTTGCATCGTTATGAAAACCTCTGCCGCTTAAATCAATGTTGGCTTTGTATATTTTAGGAAGGGGAACGGAAGGAGAGTTTAAAT
>JAQUKF010000037.1 GCA_028719265.1 Candidatus Omnitrophota bacterium | reverse complement strand
AGGGTTGTTGCCGTAGCGGGGAATATGGATCAGGATGACGTAAAGGAAAAATACCCGCAAAAAGAGATAATCAAGGCCGCCGGTTACAAGATCGGGCTTATGCATGGTTGTGGATCACCCGTTAACCTGGTGGAGCTTCTGAAGGACTCTTTCAGAGAAGAGAAACCCGACATTGTCGTCTTCGGCCATTCCCATAAACCGATGAACGAATTCATAGGAAATGTACTGTTTTTTAATCCCGGAAGCGCCACTGATTTCCTGGCTGAATATAACTCTTACGGGATAATAGAGCTGGGAACGGAGATAAACGCCAGAATAATCAAGGTTTAAGATATGGATAAGCTTTGGGCTCCCTGGAGGATCAAATATATAAGCGCCAAGAGAAAGAGGGCGGGTTGTATTTTCTGCCGGGCAGGAAGGGGTGTATCCGGGGAGCATGTGATCTTTAAGACGAAGTTTTCCATCGTCATGTTGAATATATATCCATATAATAACGGGCACCTGCTGGCTGCTCCATTAAGGCATACCCGCGATATATCCAGTCTCAGCCGTGAAGAAGCGCTGGATTTATTCGCTTGCCTAAAAAGAGCCAAGTCGCTGTTGAGCAGGGTGCTGAAGCCGCAGGGGTACAATATAGGGTTTAACCTTGAGCGTCCGGCCGGCGCCGGGATTGCCGGGCACCTGCATATGCATATAGTCCCGCGCTGGAACGGGGATACCAATTTTATGCCGGTAGTTTCAGGCACCAGGGTTATTTCGCAATCACTGGAAGAGCTGGCCGCGCGTTTGAGAAAAGCCGATGAACATAATCAGAGAATACGAAGATAAATTCCTCGCCCCTTATGCCGCAAAGAGCTGTAATTCTCTTGGCCGCGTGCACAAGGAAGAGGAGCATTCTTACCGTTCCTGCTATCAGCGCGACCGTGACCGCATAATACATTCTGCCGCTTTCAGGAGGCTGGAGTATAAAACCCAGGTTTTTGTCAACCACGAAGGGGATTATTACCGTACCCGGCTGACCCATAGCATAGAGGTCTCTCAGATCGCCCGGACCATCGCCAGGGCCCTGCGTCTGAATACGGACTTGACCGAGGCGATCGCATTGGCCCACGACCTTGGCCATACGCCTTTTGGCCATTCCGGGGAAGAGGTGCTTGACGAACTGATGTCGGGATGCGGAGGGTTTAACCATAACCTGCAAGGTTTAAGGGTGGTGGATTACCTGGAAGAGAGATATCCTGAGTTCAGGGGTTTAAACTTGAGCTGGGAAGTAAGGGAAGGCATAGTTAAACATTCATCGGTATTTGACATCGCGGTCAGTATAAAGGAGTTTTTCCCGAAAAGGATGCCTTCCCTTGAAACGCAGCTGGTGGATGCCTCGGATGAAATAGCTTACGATAACCATGACTTAGATGACGGATTGACTTCCGGGTTGATCAGGGAGCGGGATTTGGAGGGGTTGGAGATCTGGGAGAAAATAAATCGCAAAATTAACCAGAAATATGCTAAAATTGATCCTACCAGGAGGAAATACCTGGTTATCCGCGGGTTGATCGATTTACAAGTTACCGACCTTATAAGGACCACGCAGGAAATGCTCAGCCGGCAGAAAATCAGGGGTTACGCCGATTTGCGCAAGATCAATCACCGGCTGGTGGATTTCAGCAAGGAGATGAAACGGTTAAGGAAACCGTTGCGCCAGTTCCTGATGCAGAAGCTTTACCATCATTACCGGGTGATGCGCATGAGCATCAAGGCTAAACGCTTTATCCGGGAGCTTTTTTGCGAATACGCAGCCAGGCCGAAGCAATTGCCTTCCGAAGTGCAATTGAGGATCCCGAAAGAAGGAGTAAAACGTGTAGTCTGCGATTATATCGCAGGGATGACTGACCGTTATTGCTTAGATGAGTACAATAAATTATTCGTCCCCTACGAAAAAGTATAGGTTCCTTGTTTCGGCGGTGCACAGCATTTACCGCCTGCTCAATTCTACCTATGAACTTAAGGAGCTGACCAGCCGCATGGGCAGGCTGTTCTGCCAGTTTTTTAACGCCCAGTATTGCCTGGTCGTGCTGCTTGACCCGAACAACAAGAATTATTCCAGTATCAAGTGCCTGATCAAGGACAATAAGAAGCTGATCGTTGACAGGAAGGCCAGGATCAGCGGCAGGACCGAAAAAAGGATTGTCAGGACCTCCTCTGCTGTCAGGAAGGGCGGGCTGCTGGGAGTCCCTCTTATTTGTGAGGATGTGCTGGGCTTTATTATCGTAAAACGCATAAAGCTCAACCGTCCCTTTGACAAATTTGACCAGGAAATGCTCATGAATATGGCTGAGCAGGCGGTAATCGGGATCAAGAACCTCCAGCTTTATGATGAGCAGCAAAGAATAGTTTTCGGAAGCATTAAATCACTGGTTACTTTGCTGGATACCCGCGTGCCGCGTGAATATACGCATTCTCCTCATTTCAGCAAGTTAGTCTGCGCCCTGGGGTACGAAATGCATCTGGGGGAGAAACAGATCGAAAGCCTTAAGTACGCCAGCCTGCTGCATGATGCCGGAAAGATCGATATTCCGGCTGAAATACTGACAAAGACTACAAAGCTTACCGATGAAGAGTACGATATCATAAAGAGGCACCCGGTAAAAGGCGCGCAGATATTACGGCCGCTGCAGATCCTGCGTCCGGTAATTCCGATTATCCTGCATCACCATGAGAAATATAACGGTGCCGGATACCCTTCGCACCTTAAAGGGGAAAAGATACCCCTTTGCGCGCGGATAATGTCTGTGGCGGACGCTTTTGAAGCGATGGTTTACGGCCGGCCTTACAGGCAAAGGATGGATATAGATTCGGCGCTCAAAGAGATAAAGAAAAAGAGCGGCACGCAGTTTGATCCCAAGATCGTGGATGCCTTTATGAGGGTGATCAAGAAATTTAACAAGAGGATTTACCTGCAGCAGGATAAATCTTAATTGGGATATCGCGATGCCGGAAAAGCAGGATTATTCGCAAGGGGAACTTTTTACGCAGGAGCTGGATAACGGTCAGTACAAGCCGTATATCCGCAGCAATCCCTTCTTTACGCGTATCCGCGGTTACGAGAAGATGCTCCTTTTGGTCATGGGGTTGGTCCTCTTGAGCATAGTCTCATTTTCCCTGGGGGTGGAAAAAGGCAAGCGCAGCGCCTTGCTTTCCAAGAGAGGGATTGAGCCGGCAAGCTATACGATCCAGGTAGGCGCTTTCAAGAACAGGCAGCTTGCCTTGCGCCAGGCCCAGATCCTGGCAAAGAAAGGGTTGGCCCCGCTGGCTTTTGCCAAGGGCAGTTATATAATTTTGTGCGTAGGCAAATTTTCCAATCAAGAGAGCGCGCAACCTTTGCTGAACGAATTGCAGAGAACCTACGCCGGTTGCCGCATAAGGAGGTTATAGAAATGTCTATTCATCCGTCATTAGTTCTATCCGAAAAAGACAAGCTGACCCGTTCGGTAATGAAACGTACTGAACGCATCAGGCAGATGCATGAAAAAGGCAAGTGGAAGGAAGGGGATTCGGTTTATGGCCTGCCCAAGATCAAGACCATAAAGATAAAGATTAAGAAGGAAAAGGCGGTCAAGGCCGATGCAACCGCAGAGGCAGGCGCGGCTGCGGCTCCGGCGGCAAAAGAGGCAAAGGCGGCCGCCCCCAAAGCCCAGGAGAAGAAGTAGGGAATGCTATCTAAGGCCATATGCAGGATAACCTTATTGGGGTTTTTCCTCATTTCAGTATTTACCGTTGACCTGTCGGCAGCCGGTTTTAATATGTTCGAGGGCCAGGTGAATGCCACAGGGGTCAATGTGCGCGTTGACTCCACGGTAAATTCAAAATCCGCCTGTATCCTTGATAAGGGAGAACTGGTGGATGTAGTTTCCGAGGCCTATGACTGGTATAAAATACGCCTTCCCAAAGAAGCGCCTTCATACATAAGGAAGGACCTTTTGGAGTGTATCGATAAGGATGTTTCCAGATGTTCAAGCGCGAAAATAACCGCCGACAGAGTGAATGTCCGTCTTGAACCGGACGAATCATCCTGGATAGTCGGACAGGTGGCCAAATCTACAGTGGTCAATGTCATCCAGAGTGAAGGGGATTGGTATAAGATCGAGCCGGTACCCCAAAGCTACGGCTGGGTGCATAAGAAATTTATCGATAAGGAGATAGTCGTGCTTGAGAGGGTTCCTTCGCATCAGGATGCGCCGGTTGAGCCGGAGACGAAAGACGGGCAGGTAACCATCGAGGGCGCGATCAGCCCTTACGGGATGGTATTGTGGCGCAAGGCTACCCATAAACTGATCACTTCCGATAAAAAGGTTTATCTCCTTAAAGGTAACCGTAAAGGCCTGGATAATCTTAATTATTACAAGGTCAGGGTTACCGGAAAGATAATCAGCCCTGAGAGCAGCAGGTATCCGATTGTCGAGATAGCCGGTATCGAGGTACTGAATTGAATTTACCCCACCTGGTAGTTTCATTTGCCATATCCTTTTCTTTGCTGCTGGTCGCTATGACCGTGCATGAGTTTGCGCACGGATTCACCGCCTATAAACTGGGTGATTCTACTGCCAGGTTTTCGGGGAGATTGACTTTGAATCCCCTGGCTCATATCGATCCGTTTTGGACCGTGGTCCTGCCGCTTTTGCTTTTTATTTCCACCTCCGGCCACTTTGTCTTTGGAGCCGCAAAACCGGTACCCATCAATTACCGGGCGCTGAAAAATCCGAAGAGAGATATAATCTGGATAGGATTAAGCGGTCCGCTGGCCAATTTTATCCTGGCATTTGTCATTGCCCGGGTATTAAAAGTTTTTCCTTTGCCGGGGGTTTCTGTTTACCTGCTTTTTAACCTGCTCTTGATAAATGTCGTGCTGGCTTTATTCAATCTGATACCTGTCCCGCCGCTTGACGGTTCACGGGTTATTATGGGGCTGTTGCCGGAAGGGCTGGCCCGTCAATATATTCTTCTTGAACGTTATGGATTCATTATACTTTTTGCCTTCATCTGGCTCGGGGTATTCGACAGGCTCCTCTGGCCGATGGTAGGTGCGGTGATCAGGCTTATGGGGGTAGGTTAAATGCGCAAGGTAAAAGTGGAATTAGGCAGGCGCTCATACGACATAATCATCGGCAGAAAAATATTGGATAAGCTGCCCGGGTATTTGAAAAGGCTGGATGTCGGCAGGGATGCTTATGTGATTACCAACTCCCTGTTGATGAGGAAATACGGAAAACGGATTTCCAGCGTCCTGTGCGGGGCCGGTTTCGGCTGTCGTTTTAAAATTGTCCCCGACAGTGAAAAAAGCAAGTCTTTGAAGAACGCCTGGCAGCTAATTAGGGACTTGGCGGGTTTCGACAGGGAGAAGAAGGTTTTTGTCGTTGCGTTCGGCGGAGGGGTAGTAGGGGACCTGGCGGGTTTTGTCGCCTCCGTTTATAAACGCGGGGTGCCTTACGTACAGATCCCCACGACCCTGCTTGCCCAGGTGGATTCGGCTATCGGCGGAAAGACCGCGGTAGACCTTGATGCAGGCAAGAACCTGGTGGGCGCCTTTTATCAGCCAAGGCTGGTATTCAGCGATATCGATTTTCTTAAAACACTTGATAAGCGCCAGATAGTTTCAGGACTGGCCGAGGTGATCAAATACGCGGTCATCCGTGACCCGAGCCTGTTTAGTTTCCTGGAGGTCAGGCATAAGGATATTGTCGCAGGAAGGCCGGATGCGCTTAAACGGATAGTTGGTGCCTGCAGCGGCATAAAGGCGGAGATAGCCGGCCGCGATGAAAAGGAGATGTCAGGGTTAAGGACTATCCTGAATTTTGGGCATACTTTAGGCCATGCGATCGAGTCGGCTTGCGGCTATAAAGGCTATAATCACGGGGAGGCGGTAGCTTTGGGAATGGTCGCCGCTTCGGATTTAAGCCTTAAGTTGGGATTGATCGGGGAAGAGCCGGTTTCGCGCATTGAAAAACTAATCCGCCTTTACGGACTGCCGGTGAAGCTAAAACGTCTGCCAATAAATAAAATCCTTAATGCCTATTATCACGATAAGAAATTCATCGGCAAACAGAACCGCTTGGTACTTATCCGGGGTATTGGCAGGCCAGTAGTCATGGAAGGAATAGCCTTGAAGCTGGTAAAGGATGCTGTTGCCAGGATTTCCTGAATGCCCGTTCGTTCAAATTTCCTTAAGTCGAAAAACCATTATCCGTCCCGGCCCGTAAAGTATTGACATTTTCGGCAATATGTGCTATATTTTTTCATCAGAGGCGATAAAACAGCCGCGGTTGCCTCGAGCAGCCATAAGAAAACCGCTCTTTTGGGCCCTCAGGTGAGGGTTCTTTTGGTTTAGCGGAAGACATTCAAGCGATTTATGGCCGCTAAGCTCAAAAAGGCAGCAATGGCGATTTTTACGAAATCAAGGGAAAACCGGACATTCCCCCGGGTAGATTTTCGTTCGCAGATACGCTACCAGATCAGAGGCAAGCCTGATTTTGACAATGTCCTAGGCAACGATATCAGTTGCGGCGGTTTGAAGTTCACCAGCGATAAGTTTATCCCCGTTTCCACCCTGCTAATGCTTGAAATAAATGTTTTGAACCGCCTGATCAGACCTTTGGGTAAGGTGGCTTGGTCGATGCCCGTGGCTCATTCCAGCCGGCAGCAGACAGGGGTGGAGTTCCTGGAGTTTGACAGGCTGGAGAGAAGTTATCTTAATGATTTTGTGAACATGCACGTAAAGTGATCATCAACCAATGGAAAGGAAAACCATAAATGGCAGCTGAAGCAGTGAAAGAAGGACAGGAAGAGGCAAAGCCAAAGGTCGAAAAGCAGACTAACTGCCCGGCCTGCAATAAGTTGATCAAGAAACTGAAAAGATATTATCGCGACGGTAAATTTTATTGCAGTAAGAGATGCTGGCGAGCCTTTATCGCTAAAAACAAGGCGGGGTCGGCAGAAGAGGCTAAATGACGAAGATAGCCAGGGAACGCAGGGTACACCCGCGTTTAGAGCATAAGCTGCCTTTCAATGTTGCGGTAAACGGGTATGATTTTTCCACGACTACCCGCAATATAAGCTGTGTAGGCGCTTATTGCCACCTTGACAAGTATATCCCGCCGTTTACCAAGATCTCGGTGAAGCTTAGCCTTCCCGCAAATGAGCGCGCGGGGAAGGATACCATCGTTGAATGCAGAGGGGTAGTGGTAAGGAGCGAAGATGAGCAGAATGGCGGGTTCAATATCGCCATTTTCTTCAACCAGGTGCGTCCTGAGGAGCGCAAGAAGATCACCGCTTATATAAGCCGTTTCTTGTCTTAGAAATTTCTTTGTGGGAAAAATAAACAGGCATAGCCCGCGGGTCAAACTTATTATCGGCTTCATCTATAAGGATGAAGCCTTTTTCTTTAAGTCCAGGGATATACTGAAGAGGAGATTCGGTAAAACGGACTTTGAGTCTGGAGCGGTTGATTTCGACTGCACCGATTATTACGAAAAGGAGATGGGGGCCGGGTTAAAGAAAAGGTTTGTCAGTTTTAGCCGCCTCATACCCATTCAAGAGCTTTTCCGCATCAAGCTCTATACCAACAAGGTGGAGTCCAGGTTTCTGGATTCAGGCAGGCGCATGGTGAATATCGATCCCGGGTATCTGGACATGGCGAAATTAGTGCTTGCTTCGACCAAGGATTACGCCCATAGGATATATCTGGGAAAAGGAGTCTTTGCGGAGATAACGTTGAGTTACCGCGGGAATTCATTCGCTCCGAACGATTGGACATATCCGGATTACCGCAGCCCGGAATATTTAAACATTTTTAACGCGATCAGGGAACTTTATGCTCCTTAAAATAAAGAAGACAGCGCAGGTTATCCTGGCCTGCTGCCTGTTTCTGTCGGGCGGATGTACCACTATATACAATCCGGCTACCGGGCGCAAGGAAAGTTTTTTCATAGATACCAAGTCCGAGGTTGCGCTGGGGAACGATATGGCTAAAGAGATTAGCCGTGAAACGAAGCTTGTCAGTGATCCCGGCATGCAGAAACGCCTGGAGGAGATAGGCAGCAGGGTTGCCGCGGTATCGGACCGTAAAGATGTCAATTACCGTTTCAGTATAGTTGACGAAAAGGAGTTTAACGCCTTTGCCATACCCGGGGGAGGAGTTTATGTGAACAGGGGGCTGCTTGAGGCAGCCAACGACGATGAGCTGGCGGCAGTGGTCGGGCATGAAGTAGGGCATATCGCCGCGCGCCACAGCGTAAAGCGCCTGCAGGCGGTATTGGGGTATCAATTGTTAAGCTCGATCGCTTTAGGGGTAAGCGGCAAAGGCAAGGTTATACAGGCGGTTGATGTCGTATTCAGCGTAGTCTCATTAGGCTATAGCCGTAAAGACGAATATTTGGCGGATAGGTTGGGAGTTAGATATGCCAGGGCGGCAGGTTTTGACCCGCACGGAATGGTTACTTTTTTCCAGAAGCTCAAACAGGAAAGCAAGAGCGGCAGGTACGTCCCGGTTTTTTTAAGTTCCCATCCTCCTATAGATGAGCGCATAAAGGAAGCCGGCAAGGAGATTGCCGCTTTGAACAGTTAAATCATGTCGATATACCCTTCATATTTAGGCGCAAGCAGGAACGGAAAACTAAAAGAGGTTGCCGGCAGGCTTTTTGACAGCCTTGGTTCGTGCGAAATATGCCCCCGGCGCTGCAAGGTCAACCGACTTGAAGGCAATACAGGTTTCTGCAAGACTGCCCGGCTGCCCAAGGTGTATAGTTTTATGAGCCATCACGGGGAGGAGCCGCCTGTTTCCGGGTCGTCCGGCAGCGGCACAATATTCTTCAGTAATTGCAATATGGGCTGTGTCTATTGCCAGAATTACGAATTCAGCCAGCTGGGCGCAGGAAGGGAATATGGGTTTGAAGAGCTGGCGCAGATAATGTTAAGCCTGCAGGCTTCAGGCTGCCATAATATCAACCTGGTGACCCCTACGCATGTCCTTCCGCAGATACTCAAAGCTTTGGAGGCGGCTGTTGAAAAGGGTTTAAATATACCCTTGGTCTATAATACCGGCGGATATGAGCTGGTAGAAATACTGGAGCTGCTTGAAGGCATAGTTGATATATATCTTGCGGATATGCGTTATGCGGACAGCGCAATGTCGCAGAAATATTCGCATGCTTTGGATTACCCGCAGTATAACCGGCAGGCAGTAAAAGAGATGTACCGGCAGGTGGGGACTGCGGAATTTGATAAACGGGGATTGATCAGGAGAGGGTTGATAGTAAGGCACCTGGTTTTGCCGAACAGGGTTTCGGGGACAGAGGAGGTAATGCGTTTTATCTCTGAGAATATTTCCGGAGATACTTATGTCAGTCTGATGAGCCAGTACCTGCCTTATTACCGGGCCCGCGGTTATCCCGAGATCAGCCGCCGCCTGAAGGAAAGCGAATATGAAGAAGCCAAGGGAATATTGGAGAAATATGGCTTGCTCAACGGATGGATCCAGGAATCTTATGGTTCAGAACGTTTTGCGGGGGTAAATATCAAGCCTGTTTAAATATGATTAAAAAACCTGCTATTTCCAGGATAGGCAGTTTTATTTTTGAGAAACTTTTTAAGATCAACGATTCTCCCCGGAAAATCGCCCTGGGTGTGGGGCTGGGGGTTTTTTCGGGATTCTTTCCGGCCACAGGGCCTGCCGCCGCCTTATTCCTGGCATTTGTTTTCCGCGCCAACCGCGCAGCAGCCTTGTTGGGCAGTATCATAACCAATTCATGGTTAAGTATCGTAACCTTTGTTTTTGCGGTGAAGGTCGGCTCTATGCTGATGGGCAGGCCATGGCAGGAGGTGCACCGCCAGGCCAGAGAGCTTATTCATAATTTCCAGTGGAATAATTTTATGAAGATTTCTTTCCTGGAATTGATACTGCCGGTTGTTGCAGGATACCTGGTCATTGCTTTATTCCTGGGACTGCTAAGCTATTTAGTCGTTTTATTCGCTGCCGAAAAGAGAGCCCGGGGATAATATCCGTATAAATATTAAGGCCGGCACCAATAGGCGCCGGCCTTAATATTACGTAAATTACTTTACTTAATCCCCGTAAACAGTGGTTGTGTACTCACCGTAAAAACCCAGGATATTCTTTGCGTCGTAATCCACATATTTGATGGTTTTGATATTGGCGTTTGCCGCAGCGGCTTTTACGCTTGCGTCACCGGTTGCCACAAGAGAAAGCACGGAGGTTGCTTTAGCTACCCCTACTTTTGAGTAAGATATATCTTTTCCGTCACCCATCAGATTCGGAACTTTTACTTCTGTATAAAGCACACCTACGGGGCACATAGAAGCGCATCCGCCAAG
>JAQUKF010000036.1 GCA_028719265.1 Candidatus Omnitrophota bacterium | reverse complement strand
TTGTGTTTACCCGGAGAAATCTCCGGTATCCCAAATACGCTTATTTTCATGATCCCTTAAGTTAATGACTAACTTCCTCGTGTTTTTTGCTGGCTTGATATTGGTTGATAATCGGGGCGGCTAACTTTTGCGGCAGGCTTTCATAGTGGGATAAATGCATCAGGTATGCGCCGCGTCCAGCGGTGATCGAACGCAGGTCGTTGCTATACTTGAACATCTCCGACAAAGGCACCTGGGCCCTGACAATCTGGGTTTTGCCTTTAATCTCCATTCCTATTATCCGGCCGCGCCGGGAATTTATGTCGCCGGTAATGGCCCCCAAACATTCTTCGGGAATGCTCACCTCCGCCTCCATGATCGGCTCAAGCAATGCCGGCCCGGCTTCACTTACCGCCTTCCTTAAAGCCATTGCCCCGGCAATCTGAAAGGCCATGTCCGAAGAGTCCACTTCATGATATGAGCCGTCCACCAAAGTAACCCTTATATCCTGTATAGGATAACCTGCGACCGCTCCTTCGCTGGCCGCCTGGCGCACCCCTTTTTCAACCGAAGGGATGAAGTTGCGCGGGATGGCCCCGCCAAATATCTTATCCACAAACTCCAGCCCCTTGCCTCTTTCCAAGGGCTGAACTTCAATAGTGCAGTCGCCATACTGACCGCGTCCGCCGGACTGCCTCTTGAATTTACCCTGCACCCGCGCGCTTTTGGTAATTGTCTCTTTATAGGAAATCTTGGGAGTCCCCAGCTCGACAGAAACATTAAACCTTTTTTTCATCCTGGCGACCATTACCTCAATATGCAAATCTCCAAGGCCGGAGATGATAAGTTCCTTGGTTTCTGTATTATGCGCCACTCTGAATGTCGGATCGTCCATGGTCAGCTTATGCAGGGCCATGGCAATTTTTTCTTCGTCTTCGCGGGATTTGACCTTGACGGAAGAAGAGATAGCCGGTTCCGGAAAAACCAGCGGCTCAAACAAGAATTGCTCCTTTTCCTGGCTCAAAGAGTCGGAGATAACCGTTTCTTTGAGCTTCGGGATAGCGACGATGTCGCCGCAGGAGGCGTTCTCCAAACTCCTCTGTTCCTTACCCTGAAGCATGTTTATTTGCCCCAGCCTCTCCTTAGCCTTCTTGTTCACATTATAAAAACTGGAGTTGGCTGCGATGGTTCCGGAAAAAATACGCAGAAGGGAGAACTGTCCGACGTAAGGATCGGATGTATTCTTGAAGACAAAAGCTGAAAAAGGGGCATCTTCCTTCAAGGCCACCTCTTTCATCTCATCCGTTTTCAAGGGATTGAAAGTAACCACGGGGGACCTGTTCAAGGGGCTGGGACAATATTGCAATATATCGTCCAGCAGGTCTTTGACCCCTTCCTCCCGAAGGGCGGAGCCGGCAATCACGGGAAAAAGCTTGCGTTTTCCAACAGCCGCAGCCAACCCGCTCTTGATCTCATCTAAAGACAGCCTCAATACCGCAAGATATTTTTCAAGCAGGGTGTCATCACTTTCGGCAATCGCCTCCATCAACAGAGGGTCTTCCAAAGATTTGATGATCACGCAATTCTTGGAAAAACTGGATTTCAGGTCCGCCAGGACCTTGTTGACGTCAACGCCTTCCTTGTCGGTCTTATTGATAAAAATCATGCACGGCAGGCCCGCTTCCTCCGCCATCTGCCAGGCGCGTTCCGTCCCTACCTGCACGCCGCTTGCGGCATCCACAACGATAATCGCGCTGTCTACCGCACGTAACCCGGAAATTGCCTCTCCGGAAAAATCCGCATAACCGGGAGTGTCAATGAACTGTACTCGGCAACCTTCATAATCACAAAAGAGCAGGCTTAAATTTATAGAGGTCTTTCTTTCTATCTCGTCGAAACTGTAATCGCTTACCGTAGAGCCCTCTTCGACTTTTCCTTTACGGCTTACAGCCTTGGTAAGGTAAAGTATGCTTTCGGCTAGAGTAGTCTTGCCTGACTGGGCATGCCCTAAGAGGATAAAATTCCTTTTATTCTTAGCATCCATATCATGCTCCTTTTTTAAGAAGCAGGCGCAGCCGAACTAATGCTTACTCCAGGTAGGTGTAAATCTTCCCCTTGTAATTGCGCAACACATACTTCCCCTTGGCCTGGGAAAGGATATAGTTCGGACCTATCGGTATCTTGCCTCCGCCGCCCGGTCCGTCGATCACATAGGTGGGAACGGCATATCCGGAAGTATGCCCGCGCAGCTTTTCGATAATATTTATTCCGCTGGCCACCGGGGTACGGAAATGCTGCGTACCCCTTACCGGATCACACTGATAAATATAATATGGCCTGACCCGTATCTGCAAAAGGTCATGCACAAGGCGTTTCATGATATACGGACGGTCATTAACCCCCTTCAGGAGTACGGACTGGCTGCCCAAAGGCACACCGGATTCGGAAAGCATATCGCAAGCGTTCTTGCAACGCTTGGTGATCTCTTTGGGATGGTTGAAATGTATGCTCATCCAGACGGGAGAATACTTCTTAAGCATATTCACCAGTTTGTCCGTGATACGCTGCGGCAGGGTCACCGGTATGCGCGTACCTATCCTCAGCAGCTCGACGTGAGATATGGCACGGATCCTGGAAACCAGGGACTCCAGGATTTCGTCTTCCATAATGAGGGGGTCTCCTCCGGAAATCAACACATCCCTTACCTTGCGGTTGGTCTTTATATATTCTATGGCTGCGTCGAATTTGGTTTCGGGGTTCGTCTCTTTCTCCTCATGATCACCTACCAGGCGGCGGCGGGTGCAATGCCGGCAATACATGGCGCAATGGTCAGTGGAAAGCAATAAAACCCTGTCCGGATACCTGTGCACCAGGTGCGGCACAGGAGAATCCCTGTCTTCGGCGCAAGGATCAGCCATCTCGTGCGGGGAAACCAGGAATTCATCGCTGACCGGTACCGACTGCCTGCGAATGGGACAATTGGGATCCTCGACATCCATAAGGCTGGCCCAATAAGGGGTAATGGCCATAGACAACCTTCCCCTGGCCTTATCGATCCCCTTTTCCTCCTGTGGCGCAAGTTTTATAATCTGGGTCAGCTCCTCTTTGGTGCAAATCCTGTGCTTCAACTGCCAATGCCAGTCCTCCCAATCCAGGGGGTTGACATCCTTATAGAGAGAAATCTGTTGATAATCCCGCGAGCGCTTCGGCGGCCGGGGAACAGCCGGTGTCTCAACCTGCGTTTTCTGATTTTCCAGACTTGAAGGATTGCTCAATTTAGCCTTTTCCTTTCTGAGGCGCTCATCAGTATTGCCTCAATGAGATCGTCGTATTTCATCCCTGCGGCATAAGCCATTATTGGAAAATTGGATTCCTTTGGATCCAGCCCCGGCAAGGGGTTAATCTCCAAAACATAAGGCGTATTGTTTTTGTCCAGCCGGATATCGGTACGCGAGATATCCAGGCAGCCTACGGCGTGGTGTGTACGCAAGGCCACATCCTTCACTTTTTCTTCAATATCCTTGTCCAGGCGGGCAGGACAATAAAATTCAGGCGCCAGCCCCAATTCAGTATTCCCCTGGAATTCTTTCATTTTCCAAGAATAAAAATATTCTCCGCTTTTTTTGCAGTTGGAGAAGTCGATTTCCAGGATAGGCAATACGCGGGTCTTGCCGTTTTCCAGGATCCCTACGGTAAGCTCTTTTCCTTCAATGAATTCTTCAACCAAGGCCCCCTGCCTGTATATGTTTATACATTCCCGAACCCTCGCAAAAAGCTCCTCCTTGTTATTCACCACGTTCATTTTATTTATGCCCTTGGCTGATCCTTCGCAGTTGGGTTTGACAATTAAAGGGAAGGCCAATTCAGGAGACAGGATCTCGTCTCCCCTTACAAAAAGCTGGAAATCGGGGGTAGGGATATTTTCCGCCTTCAATATCTTCTTGGTCAGGGCCTTGTTTAAGGCCAGGGCTAAAGAAAAGGTGGCTGAGCCGGTGTAGGGGATATTCAGATAATCCAGGACTGCCGGAACCTCGGATTCGCGAAAGCGTCCCTGCCTGCCTTCGGCGATATTAAATACCATGTCCACCCTGTTTTTCTTAAAATAAGAGAACAGCGCCGGGTGTTCTACGTCGATCGCCTCAACAGAATGCCCTTTGTTCTTGAGTGCGTTAATCAGGGAATTAATTGTTTCCTCGGAATCGCATTCGGAAAAATAATCCTCCGGTTTCAACGGATCTTTTTTCTTCAAATTATAGGTCAGGGCCACTTTCATCTTTAATTTAAGCCGTTACGGATAAGTGCGCTATCCAGAATCTTGCCCATCATCTGCTCATAAGTAATCCCGATATTCTGGGCAACGACCATAAAAACATCTTCAGTGGAGAGGGACGGTAAAGGGTTGATCTCCAGGACATAGGGATTGCCGTCATTATCCACCCTGAAATCCACCCTGCCGAAATCCCGGCACTCCACGCTCTTATAGACCCTTAACGCCAGTTCATCTAATTTCTTCTTCAATTCCTGATTGATCCTGGCCGGACAGATATATTCCAGCCTGTCGGAGGTGATCCGTGCGAAGGTATAGAATTTATCGTTTAATTTCAATTTCCCGTCGATCTTAATCTGGACTACCGGCAGCACCTCGGGGTTCTCGTTACCGACGAGAGCAACGGTAAATTCCTGCCCGGAGATAAACTCTTCGACCAGGGCCGGCTGCTTGTAGGTTTTAGTAATGAAATCAACCTGCTCCTTAAGCTGCTCTATGTTTTCCACACGCGAACTCTCGCTCAACCCTTTAGAGGAACCTTCAAAACGCGGCTTGACAATCAACGGAAATTTACAATCCCCATGGTCAGTCAACATCTCCACGGAATTGACTTCAAAGAACTTAGGGGTGGGGATACCCTCTGCAATAAAGATCTTTTTAGCCATCAGCTTGTCCAGCGTCAAACCAAGGGTAAGGGCATCTGCCCCCACGAAAGGAACCTGCGCCATTTCAAGCAGGATGGGCACCTGGGATTCGCGATTCCTGCCGGCAAGGCCTTCGGAAATATTAAAAACAATGTCCACTCCGAGATTGTCTATTTTTTCAAGAAGACTGGAGACATTGCCTATTTTTTTCACCTTAAAACCGTTTGCAGAGATTGCCTTGCCGATGACATCAACGGTAGATGGATGATCAAACTCCGCGTTGGCATCCTCTGGATCACCTTCTTTGAACTTATAGTCTGATTTTAAATCGTAAGTTAACCCTACCGTCCTCATTATTCTATATTTATTGCGCCTGGTTAAAAAAATAAGGGCCCAGATCCTCTTGCAATAATGAGCCCTTTAAACATCCATCCAATTTTTCCCAACTTAGATTATCCAACCTCCTAAATAATAAGCGACCGAATATTCTTATTGACATTATTTTGTACCATATTATCCTTCCATTGTCAAGTTTTTTTTACGCCTGTTTCCCGACGATAAATAATATTTTCTGCCAATCCGTAATTTTATGGACAAGAAACCTTCATCCTCCAGACGCACTCTCGCAAATCGCTGACACAAGACCATGCGCAATTATTCATTTGACACAAATGACGTTTTAAAATAAAATTATCTCACAATGCAATATTTAGTACTGGCATTAATATTCATCAGGCCGTTTATCGCTTCCCTGGCCTACCCCTGGGTGAATTCAGTATATTCCCTTGCCCTCATCGCATCCCTCTTGTTGTGGATGGCAGGTAATCCTGCCTGGCGCAGGGAAAGCAGGAATATCTTTCTTCCTGCCGCCGTATTCATCTTAGCCCTGGCAGTATCCCTGTATTTTTCAATAGACAGGTCTAAAAGCGTTGCGGAAATATACAAGTATTTGAGCGCCTTACTGCTCATCCTGGGCATGCAGAACCTGACCGAAAGGTCCAGGAAGGTTTATTTATCCGCAATACTGATCTGCGGGATAAGCATAAGCATCATGGCCATTTATCAGTATTTCTTCGGTTTTGCCCACCTGCAGGTATTCATCAGCAAACAAAATATTACCAGTCCTTTTATCGCGGATTATCTGCGGCAAAAAAGGGTATTTTTTCCTTTCGTCACACCGGGGATACTGGCAGGCTATCTAACCATGGTCATCCCGCTTGTACTGTTGTATAAGAAAAAGGTCTGGCTGTCTCTGCCCTTATTAATCGCCCTGTTTCTCACCGCATCCCTGGGCGCTTTCATCAGCCTGTTCCTTACGGCCTTGGTTTATATGCTGCTAAAAAATGATTTTAAGAAAACAAAGCTGGTCTTCCTTTCAAGCCTGGGGGTATTCGCCCTTCTGGTGCTTATCATTCGAAGCGTATCAGGGAGAGGACATCTCAGCCCGGCATTCTCTATAATCATGCGGCTTAGTTACTGGCAGGATACGCTGGAGATAATCAAGTTGCACCCGTTCCTGGGTATAGGGCTGGGGAACTTCAACCTTGTATATTCCCGCTACGCGCATAATTCATTCCTGCAATTCTGGGCAGAAGCGGGTTTAATCGGAGCCTCCTCGCTGGCCTGGCTGGTTATCGCATGCCTAAAGAGAGGGGCCGGTAAAATAAGCTTGCTTTCCAAAGACAAAGAAAAACTCCTGCTGCTAAGCTGCCTGGCGGCATTCCTGTTCCACAACTTATGGGATTTTGGTTTTTTCCTCCCAGAGGTAAGCCTGATCTGGTGGACGATCCTGGGGATATTTGCTGCGCCCAGGCCTAAAGACGGACTTTAAGCTGGAGAGAAACATCCCCGCCACTTTTGGCCGGAAAGCCAATACGTAGCCCCAAGCGCAAAGATCGTATAATAATACCGGAAGAAGATGCAACAGCAAGGCAAAAAGCCTGGCATTCTTCAGGATGACAAGGTAACGGTTCTTGATCAGTTCATAATGCAGCTGATCACTGACATATTTGCGGGCAACAGGCTTATTCAGCCCGCGCGGCGGACGCCATGACCCCCCACGAACATGGAAAGCTCTTGCTGAAGGAATATAATACCCTTTCCAGCCGCGTTTATTAGCCCGCCAGGCCAAGTCCAAATCCTCATAAAACATGCGCAGGGCGGGGTCAAAATATTCCCCCCTACTTTTGATATCCTCGAGCATGCTCCTGCGGTAAAAGGCCGCGGCTCCGCTTACGCCGAATATAAAACCTGACTTTTCAAATTTACCGCTGTCGATCCGTCCATACCCCCTCTCCCCGGCTGAATAGCTCGCGGTCAAGAACAGCCCTGCACTGTCCAAAGTCAACCCGTCCATGCGCAGGATCTTGCCGCTTACCATACCTATTTCATCGCTTAATAAAAACCCTTTAAGCGCCTGGGAGATAAAACTCCTGTCTAGAACAACATCGTCGTTTAAACAAAGCACGAACTCCCCCCGGCTCATCATTATCCCTATGTTTTGAGATGCGCCATAATATAAATTCCGGCTGTTTGAACATACTCTTGCCGAAGGCAGCAGGGAATTGACCGCTAGCGGAAGCTGAGGGTTAAGCGAATTGTCAACAACGATAGTCTCCTGATTACGGTAGTCCTGCTCCTTTACGGAAGCCAGGGCCGCCTTGAGATAATCACCGGAGCCGCTGGTTACAATAATGATGCTTACCGCTATATCGCGATCGTTCATGACGCTTCCCTGGATCCTCTTATTTTTTCTGCATAAATAAAAAGCTCTCCGACCGCCCTGAGTGCAGACGGATTGGTCAATGAAAGCCAAAACGCCCTCGGTAAATCATAGAGCAGGAAAGGTACTGCGCAGTTTATAGCCGAGCTGTTCTTCAATAGGGTATAATAGCGATTACGTAAACACAGATATTGCCTGGTTTTATCGGGGGTTTGCGAACTGTTCCCGCGGTGATAACATACCGCCTGCGGATAAAACAGGGCTTTGTATTGTTTCTTCCGCGCGCGCCAGGCAAGATCGACATCCTCGAACAAAAAGAAAAACTCCCTGTCAAAATATTCACCTGCCCGGCCGATCGCTTTGAGCATTTGCCGGCGATAGAAAGAGGCGGCACAACATGTGCCGAATATATATTTATTTCTACCGAACCTCCCGCTGTCCTTATCGCCCCTGCCTATGTCGAAGAATCTTTTTAAGAAAGAGACCGAGATCCCGGCGGAATAGATCCTTTTTCCTTTAAAATCCAGTATCTTCGGCTGAACGGCGCCTATCTCCACAGGCAGACCTTTTAATAAACCCCCGATACTGCCGAAAAACCCTCTTTCCAAAACTACGTCGCAATCAAGGGTAAAAACCCATTCCCCCCGGCTGGCTTCAATCCCCTGATTGCGGGCTGCGCACGCCCCCAGGTTCAGCCTGTTCTCGATCAGCTTGACCCCGGGATAATATTTTTTTACCAGGCCGGCCGTTCCATCCCTTGAACCGTTGTCGACAACAATCAATTCTATATCCGCAGCTTCCTGGCTCAACACCGAATCCAGGCAGGGCTTGATAAAATTTGCGCTATTTAAGGTTAAGATTATTACAGAGATCATTCTTGAACTTCTCCGGGTCCAGGCCGGCGAGCTCCTTCAAGTTACCGGCATACCTGCCGTTACCGTCATAATCCGACAGGTTAGCCGGCAGGCAAGCGCCGCTTCTCTTCAAATAATCGTAATAGCTGGTCCCCGGGAAAGGAGTGGCCAAAGAGAACTGCAGCGAATCTGGTTTCATTTCAGAAACAAAATTTATTGTCTCCTGTATCGATTTCCCGGTTTCACCCGGGAGGCCAAGGCAAAAAGTCAAATGCACCTTTATCCCCAATTCCTTCGTGTATTTGATCATCTTTGAGGCATGAGCAACATTAAAGTCTTTTTTGCAAAGCTTTAAGACCCTGCTGTTGGCAGATTCAATTCCGTATTTGACGGCGTAAAGCCCGGCTTCGGCCATCATAGACAACAGGTCTTTGCTCATCAAATCAGCCCTGGCCATTACCGCCCAGGGGATACTTATGCCCCTGCGGACTATCTCCCTGCATATTCCCGTTACATGCCCCTTGTCAATATTAAAAACGTCGTCGTCAAAATATACAGCCCTGAAATTGAATCTCTTAACCAGCCACTCCATTTCTTCAACTACTTTTACGGGGTTTCTCTTCCTGTATCTATGCTCTTTATATAAAACCTGGGGCCAAAGGCAAAATACACAACGGAAGGGACAGCCCCGGCTTGAACACATCTGGACATTAGGAACTGGCAGCCCGGCAAAACCATCATTGTATTTATAAATAGTTTCCTCCTGCCGCAGGGGCCACGGCAGTTCATCGAGATCCTTTATAGTCGGTCTGGGCTTGTTAACAACAGGAGTCCGGCCGGTTCGGAATGCCAGCCCCGAGACCGCTTTCAGCTCAGAGCCTCTCTTCAAAAAAGAAACCAATTCTAATAAAGTATTTTCATATTCCCCTGTTAATACATAATCTATAAAGTCGTAACGAACCAGGATTTCTCGCGCATAAGTAGTGGCGTGGGGGCCGCATAAAACTATGGAGGCGCCCGGCGTGTTTCTTTTGATCCTGCCGGCAAGTTCAATATCGTTATCGAACGAAGGGGTTGAAGTTTCTATGACCACCATGGAGGGCCGGTAGGCAGAAACCTCTTCCATAAACGCAGCTTCATCCATTCCCCGGGCTATGGCATCTATTAATTCAGTATCGTTATCCCTGCTTTTTAGAAGAGAGGCGGCGCAGGCAAGAAAAAACGGGAAAGGTATATATTTGATATCTCCGCCTTCTTCGGGAATAGCCGTAAAAGGCCAGCGCGAACCGGCCCTTACTCCCCGGCGGTCATCACGGCGCCAAGGGAGGTTTAACAGTAATATCCGCATTATTTCTTAAGATCCAGGTGCTTCTCGATCTGCTCAAAGAAAACTTTTATCTTATGAATACTCCTGTTTATCTCCTGCAGGGTTCCTCCCGTCCGGACAAAACCGTCCTTGACGGCAACAAGTTTATCTCCTAATCCATCACTCTTATCAAATTTCCCGATTATAGTCTGCAGGCTTTGGGTAATGGCGTTGACCTGGAGCTGGAGATTACGGTTAATGCTTTCGGAGTGCGCCTTAAGGTGCTCCTTAAGCTCATTGTTCAGCTTTTGTTTAAGCTCACCCGATTCATGAGAGGTTTTATCCAGCTTTTCGATTATGGCCTGAAGATTTTGCCCGAGAACGCTGATCTGGAGCTGCAGGTCCTGATTCAAGCTGTCAGATTGTATCTGGAGGTGCTCCTTAAGCTCATTGTTCAGCTTCTGTTTAAGCTCGCCTGATTCATGAGAATACTTATCAAATTTCCCGATTATAGTCTGCAGGCCTTGGGTAAGAACGTTAACCTGAAGCTGAGTATCCTGGTTTAAACTATCGAACTGTATCTGGAGGTGCTCCTTAAGCTCATTGTTCAGCTTCTGTTTAAGCTCGCCTGATTCATGAGAATACTTATCAAATTTCCCGATTATAGTCTGCAGGCTTTGGGTAATGGCGTTGACCTGGAGCTGGAGATTACGGTTAATGCTTTCGGAGTGCGCCTTAAGGTGCTCCTTAAGCTCATTGTTCAGCTTTTGT
>JAQUKF010000035.1 GCA_028719265.1 Candidatus Omnitrophota bacterium | reverse complement strand
TCCCGTAAGCCAGGGCCGCGATCCCCTGCGCGCCTCCGGCGCGGTAAACCTCATCGACCTTCAGCAGGTCGGCAATCACCAGGATATGGGGATTAATATAGCCGTTCTTATCCGGCGGGCTTACCATGACCACCTTTTTCACCCCTGCCAATTTAGCCGGAAGCACCGTCATATAAACTGTCGATACCAAAGGGGCTGTCCCTGCCGGTATATAGATACCTACCCTTTCCAGGGGGGTATAATTCTCTCCCAGCATCGCCCCTTCTGCCCCCTTTATCCTCCAGGATTTACGCAGCTGCTTGCGGTAAAAACGGTTGACGTTCTCGATAACCACCTTGAGAGAGCTTACAAAATTCGGGCTGATGTTCGCGTAGGCCCCGCTGATCTCGATCTCCGAAACTTTCAGCTGCCTTGGTATAAGCTTTACGCCGTCAAATTTCCTGGTATATTTAAGCAGTGCCTCATCGCCAAAAAGGCGTACATCGTCAATGATCTTTTTGACCTTCTCTTCGATGCGCGCCTGACGACACATCCCCCGGTTATAGATCTTATCCAGCTTTTTGCTTGTTGCCTTGATTATCTTCATCTTGTCCGCTTCTTATAGCTCCCCGATGTTGAATCTCTATCTTACAGCTTTATCTGCCCTCTATAGGCAGGTCTTTAATTATAGCTCGTATTTCTTCAAATGCCAATCTAAAGTTTTCAGGCTTGGAGCCTCCGGCCTGGGCAAAATCCTTCCTGCCTCCGCCCGATCCCCCGATAACCGGTGCAACCTGTCGTATAACCGCTCCGGCATCCAAGCCTCTGGTCAGTAAATTACCGGTAACCGCTATAACCAGGCTTGCCTTCTCCTGCGAGCTGTCCCGGGAACCCAGGGCAACCATGCCGTTCTCAAGCCCCTCCTTTATTTTATCTGCCAGGCTGCGCAGGTCCCTCATATCCAGGTCCGGCTCAAAGGCAATAACCATATTTGCGCCGTTTAACGTCTCTACTTTTCCCATCAGGGATGGCGCCAGGCCCCTTAAGCGTGCGCCTACCTCGATGCTGCGCTTCTTCTCCTGCTCTTTCAACTCCTTAACCTTGTTCATTTTCTTGGTTTCTTCGGCAGACCTCAACTCCTCCTGGTGGAGAAACTCTTTTGCAAAACCCGCGGTCACCCCCTCTATTCTCCTGATCCCGCTGGCCACCGAACTCTCTCCGGTTATCTTGATCAAGCCGATCTCGGCGATATTCTCCAGATGGGTGCCGCCGCAGAGCTCTTTCGAGATACCGGCAATATCAACCACCCGCACATTCTCCCCGTATTTCTCCTCAAAGAAAGCCAGCGCCCCGGACCTCTTTGCATCCTTAAAAGCCATCTCTTTACATTCCACCGCCTGCCTGCTTGCAAGATAACCGTTGGCCACCTCCTCCACTCTGGCAATCTCTTCCCTGGAGAGCCCCTTGAAATGCGTAAAATCAAAACGGAATTTCTCTTCGGCAACCATCGATCCCTGCTGCTGGACATGATTACCCAGGACCTGGCGTAAAGCCGCCTGCAGTATATGCGTTGCCGTATGGTTCCTGGCAATATTCAGCCTGCGCTCCGTATTTATCTGCGCGTTCAGCCTGTCACCCTTCTTGAAACTGCCCGAAGAAACACTGCCTTTGTGCAAAAACACATTGTCGGCTTTCTGTGTATTTGAAACCTCAAAAACATTTTTCCCGTTAACCAGTTCCCCCGTATCTCCTACCTGCCCTCCTGACTCGGCGTAAAACGGGGTTTGGTCAAGGATAACTTCCACATCCTCCCCTGCGCCTGCTTCTTTCAACTCTTTCCCATTCTTCAAGATAACCAGTATCGTGGCCTCCGAAGATGTTTTCTTGTAACCGATGAACTTCGTCGCGGCCAACTCCAGACCTAAACCCTTGGCATCAAAAACATCGCCTTTCATCTTGCTGAACGATTTTGAAAGGTTCTTCTGCTTCTCAAGCTCTTCCAGGAAAGCCGCCTCAAAACCATTTCCGGCCTTAATATGCCTTTTCTCCAGCTCACCCCTGGTTATCTCCAGCGGTATTCCATTGGTATCGTAAAGCCTGAAGGCGGCAATACCTAATAGGCGGCTGGTAGGCTCCCCTGCGCAAGTAAAACCCTGACTCACCGGCTCATTCCCCAGAGCTTCCTTAAGTTTATCGATCTCGGCATCTACCAGGCTGCCGCTCAGCTTCAAGGTATTGATGAAATTCGTCTCTTCGTTCAGGATGACCTGGGCTATATCCTCCTGCCTGTCTTTTAAATCCGGATAAGGCTTCTGCATTATCTGGGCAAGTTCGCCGACCAACCTGTTCAAAAATGGCTTTTCTATACCCAGGCTCCTCAAATGCAGGAGGCTTTTGCGGATGATCTTCCTTACGATGTATCCGCGGCCCTCATTGGAAGGAGTAATCCCGTCAAATATCGAGAAAACCACCGCCCTTAAATGATCGGCAACCGCATAAAAAAGATTGTTCTCAAGGGCCGCCCTTTGCGCAGGCAGGCTCCGGATTATCTCCTTAATAACCGGCTGGAACAATTCCGTCTCAAAATTATTCTGTTTTCCCTGCATTACCGCGGTCAACCTTTCCAGCCCCATCCCGGTATCGATATTCTTATTCGGCAGGGGTTCTAATAACCCTCCCTCCTTGCGGTTAAACTGCGTGAAAACCAGGTTCCATATCTCAACGAATCTCCCGCAGCTGCATGAAGGGTCGCACTCACTCCTCCCGCATCCCGTAGCCGGACCGAAATCATAAAATATCTCCGAGCACGGGCCGCACGGGCCGTTAGGACCCTTTTCCTTTGCCTCGGCCGGCCAAAAATTATCCTTATCCCCTAGCCTGACGATCTTTCCCTCCGGGATACCCACCTTATCCTTCCAAATCTTATAGGCTTCGTCATCATCCCGGTAAACCGAAATCCAAAGTCTTCCTTCATCTATTTTGAGTTCCCTGGTCAAAAACTCCCAGGCCCACGAAATCGCCTCCTGCTTGAAATAATCTCCGAATGAAAAATTCCCCAGCATCTCAAAAAAGGTAAGGTGGCTGCTGGTCTTGCCTACCTTTTCCAGGTCATCGGTACGCAGGCAGCGCTGGCAGGTCGCCGCACGCTTGAACCCGGAATCAAACCCCATAAACTCCTTTTTGAACTGGTTCATCCCGGCGGGGGTAAACAGCACCGTAAGGTCATCCTTAGGCACCAGGGAATCACTCTCGGCTAATTTATGCCCCCTGGCTTGAAAAAAAGAAAGGAACTTATCCCTCAACTCATCCGCTTTGATCAAGACGTTTTCCATATCCCTCTGTAATGTCATAAATTACAAAACAATTATTTTACCAAAATAATATGCGCAGAACCGTTTTAGGGTTGCATATTACGAAAATAATCTGTTTATTTCATTATTAATCAAATCCGGCGAGAACCCTCTACGCATTAAATAAGCGTATATGCGCTGTCTTGCTTTAACCGGCTCTACCCCTTTCAACCTTAATAACCTCTCTGCGGCCAAATGCCTGACCACAACAGGTTCATCATAATCTTCTTTTGCCCCGGAGAACGCCTGCGCTATAATCTCTCTATCCAGCCCTTTCTGGAGCAGTTCCTGCCTTATCCTTCTTAAACCGAATGGCCGTTTAAGCCGGCCGGCAATCCACCTCCTGGCAAAAACACGGTCATCTATAAATTCCCTCTCCTTTAGGAATTTTACCGTCTGGAGGCAAATTTCTTCGGAAAATCCTTTTTGCCTTAATCTCTGCGCCAGTTCCTTTTCGCTGCGCAAGCGGAATTTAAGCAACAGAAACGCATATTCCCTGGCCTTCTCCGCATTAGATCCTTGCGCCCTATGGCTTTGCCTGCCGGATGGCAAACCATAGTCTTCTGACTTATGGCTTTGCCTGCCGGATGGCAAACCATAGTCTTCTGACTTATGGCTTTGCCTGCCGGACGGCAAACCATGCTTTTCCGGAAAACAGGAACAGCCCTTCAATTTGCCTAATAAAGATGAGCTTTTTTTGCGGTATTTTTTCAATATTCCCTGTGGTTTATTATATTCCGCGGCCGGATATTATACAAGTATTTTTGCTAACGGCGACAAATTAACTTATTTCCCTGCCAAATCGTATTTCTTCGCTAAATAATCGGATACGTTAGCCCCGATAACCATATGCGCAAATGCATTATAATGCGGGTCAATGTTAAATGTCAAAGATTCCTTATTTGCCGCATCGCATAAAACACCGGATAAATCCAAATAATCAATCTTTAATTTCTTGACGGGATCGGCAATGAATTTGGAAAAATAATCCTTATTTTTATCAATATAGATCAATACAAACTCCGAGGAATTTCTATCGCATATTTTCTTGTAACGCTCTAAGATCAAAAAAATCAGCTGTTTGAAATCATTATCGTTATACCTAACCCCCTGCCTCCTGTCGCTTTCCAGCCATTCGCTTATCTTCTGCCATTTATACTGGGTTTCACCCGTAGCGATCTTGTCTATTTCGGCAATCCGCTTTTTGCTGTTCAAAAAAGTAACCAAGCTGCTTTTTGCCAAAAAAGACCTACCCGGCCTTCCGGCAGTAACAGCAGAAAAATTACAGTCTGATTCCGGGTCGGTATGGGCCCCTAACTTATTTTCGATAAAATCCATATCCTGAAGTATAAGATCTTTCTTATCTTCACTTAAGATAAACCTCGGCTTAATCTGTCCTAATCGTTTGTATAATTTACACCTTTCGAAGAAATCCCGTATAACAAACAGGATAACTGTATTGGGCCTAAATCGGAAGCCGCCGTTTTCCAACTGCAATAAAGACTGGTCCGCTCCAAAACCACGGACCCCCATATTTATCACCTCTACATCCTGCAGAGAACCCTCGATAATCTCCGTGAAACGTTTACCGTAATCTACTCCCTCCCCAAAAACATTGGACTCTCCCAAAGCGATCACTCTAAAACAAGCCGCCTTATTATCTTCAAGCGGCTCCTTTTCTCTGAAACCTGCAGAATTAATATGATAGACTACATCAAAATCCGAAGAATGTTTTTCTTCGGTCGCCCCAGGTCTGTATCCCCATCCAAGATATGGATCAAAACAACCGATCTGCCGGGAACTGTCCTTAAGCCTACCCTCCAAATATCTTACTTTCTGATCAAGTTTCGTATCTCTTAAGATTAACCCCGAAGCAAACTCCAAGACGCATATTCCGATCAAGAGTATAAAAAGAAATAAAATTACCCCCAATACGGTATTCTTCCTAAGTTTCATTTATTCGGCCACCCTGAACAATCCGCTTATCCACCCCTCTTTTGTCTCTGTATTTCTAAAACAAGGTATAAATGAACGGCGTAACCGCGCTGCCCTGGGCCAGGAAAAACAGCGCGCCCAGCAGCAAAAGTATTACGATCACCGGGGCCAGCCACCATTTCTTCCTTGCCTTCATGAAATCCCAGAGTTCTTTCAACATAGACATCCTGCCCATAAATACTCCCTGCCTTAAAATTGCCTTTTGTAATCAGAAGGAGATGGATACTGCTCTTCTCTGGACTTCCAGTAACTTTTCCTATTTCTGTCTATCCTTCTTTCCAATGGATCCGGGATAAACAATCTGCTTAACAATCCTATTGGAGTGATCACAAGATAAAAAACAATTGCCAGCAATAATCTGGTAATTACCCAGGCAACAGCAATGGCCAATTTCATCCAAACAATATAGAACGGCCTCAAGATACCCGGACAAAAGACGGCAAGCAGAAAAAACAATCCCGGCACCGCCAGGTAAATTGCTTTAGGATGATAGAGAACGGCCATAACCGATAAAAATAATCCTGCGGCCATGCCGAATTTTCTTAAATCTTTCTTAATCGAATTCTCCATGAATATATTATCTATAACCCCGGAGGGTTTGCCCTTTCTTATCCAAAATGAACTTACCGATCAGCAAATAATCCATATCTGTTCGCATAAAACACCTGAACGCGTCTTCCGGGGTGCAGACCAACGGCTCCCCCCTGACGTTAAAAGAAGTATTTACTACAACCGGACAACCGGTTATTTCATAAAAAGATTTAACCATGTCATAATACAGCGGATGGTCGGCTCTTTTTATGGTCTGGATCCGGGCGGAACCGTCAACGTGGGTAACCGCGGGTATCAAGGAACGCGCCGCCTTAAGTTTTTCCAACCCCGTCAGTACCACCTCATTATCCGAACGCACCCTTTTATCATTTTTTACCTGGGCGGTAAAAAGCATATACGGGCTTTCCCTGTCCAGGTCAAACCATTCAGGAGACTTCTCATTTAACACGCCGGGAGCAAAAGGACGAAACGACTCGCGGAATTTTATCTTTAGATTGATCCTGGACTGCATTCCGGGATCCCGGGGGTCCCCGATTATGCTCCTGGCCCCCAATGCCCGCGGTCCGAATTCAAGCCGTCCTTCGAACCAACCACTCCGCCTTCGGCGACCAATCTTGCCGTCATCCCGGGCAGCTCTTCATAAGACAACTCTTTATATAATGCGCCCTTACCGTTCAAAAATCCCCTTATGTATTCATCGCTATAGGCAGGCCCCAACAACGAGCCTTTTTGCGAATCATTCTTTTCGTCAACAACGCGCCGGTTACCAAGGTATTTATGCCATACCAAAAGAGCTGCGCCCAATGCGCCGCCGGCATCCCCGCTTGCCGGCTGCACCCAGATTTCCTTAAACGGTCCTTCGCGCAATATGCGCCCGTTTCCTACGCAATTCAGCGCCACTCCTCCGGCAAGGCACAATTTATCCTCCCCCGTAACCTTATGCACATGCCGCGCCATCCTCAGCATGATCTCTTCGGTCACCGCCTGGATCGAAGCTGCTACATTCATGTCTTTCTGGCTTATCCTGTTTTCAGGCCTGCGCGCAGCTCCACCAAAAAGCTTCTCGAAATTACGGTTTATCATCCTTAGTCCGTCGCAATAACCGAAATAACTCATATCGATCCCGAAAGAACCGTCCTCTTTTAAATCTATGAGCTTTTCCAATATCAGGTCTTTATACTCCGGTTCTCCGTAAGGCGCCAGGCCCATAAGTTTATATTCTCCGGAGTTAACCTCAAAACCCGCATAATAAGTAAAAGCGGAATATAATAAACCCAGGGAATGGGGAAATCTTAAGTGGTATTTTATCTCCAGGGTGTCCGCATTTCCCGCGCCGAAGCTGGCAGTGTCCCATTCGCCCACCCCATCCACCGTCAAGAACGCCGCCCTGTCAAAAGGTGATGGATAAAAGGCGCTGGCCGCATGCGATTCATGATGTTGGGTAAAAAGGATCTCCCCCTTATAACCCAGCTCTTTGGCGATTAACTTCGGGATCCATAATTTACGATTGAGCCACTGGGGGACGGCCTGGATAAACTGCCTTATCCCTCCCGGGGCATAAGCAAGGTAGGTCTCTAGAATCCGTTCGAATTTGATTAGGGGTTTTTCGTAGAAAACTATCAGGTCCGGCTTCCCGGCTGTCTTAAGGCACCAATCTATAGCTTTTACCGGGAAATCAGGGTCATGTTTGTTGCGGCTGAAACGCTCCTCCTGGACGGCTGCAACTATATCCCCATCGCGCAGGAGACAGGCAGCGCTATCATGATAAAAACAGGAAATTCCCAGGATCTTCATTTGCCTTGCAGGCTATCAGGTAAGGCTTATCTTCTTGCGCGCTTCCTTTTCGATGTCTTCCTGCATCTTCGGGTTCTCTTTCAGGAATCTTATTGCCGCATCCCTGCCCTGACCCAGCTTTTTATCTTCAAAGGAAATCCAGGTGCCGGATTTATTAAGCAGTCCCAGGTTCAACGAAGCGTCGATTATCGAACCGGTCTTGGCAATCCCTTCGTTATGCATTATATCGAATTCGGCCTCGCGAAACGGCGGCGCGACCTTATTCTTAACCACTCTTACCCTGACATGGTTGCCGACCACCTTGTCCCCTTCTTTCAGATAAGCTATCCTGCGCACATCCAGCCTTACGGAGGAATAAAATTTCAGAGCCCTGCCGCCGGGAGTAGTCTCCGGAGAACCGAACATAACGCCGATCTTTTCCCTTAATTGGTTAATAAAGATCACCGTAGTGCGCGATTTGCTGATGGAACCGGTAAGCTTTCTTAATGCCTGCGACATCAGGCGGGCCTGCAGTCCCATATGCGAATCACCCATATCCCCCTCGATCTCAGCCCGGGGGGTCAACGCCGCAACCGAATCGACAACCACCAGGTCAACCGCATTGGAACGTACCAGGGTTTCGGCAATCTCCAGCGCCTGTTCGCCCGTATCCGGCTGAGAGATCAAAAGTTCATCCAGGTTCACCCCGATCAACTTGGCATAAACAGGGTCAAACGCGTGTTCCGCGTCGATAAACGCCGCTACTCCCTTTTTTCTCTGGATCTCCCTTATCGCCGTCAGCGTCAAGGTAGTCTTACCCGAAGCCTCAGGACCGAATATCTCAATCACCCTTCCGCGCGGAAGCCCGCCCACCCCCAGGGCAAGGTCCAGTGTAAGCGCGCCTGTCGATATTGTCTCGACATCGGCCTTGGTATGCGCGCCGAGCTTCATGATCGAGCCCTTACCGAACTGTTTCTCGATCTGCGCCAATGCCAGCTCCAACGCCTTATGCCGGTCGGACATATTCTTTGTTTCTTCCCGTTCAACTTTAACCTGTAATTTCTTATCGACTGCCATTTTGACCTCCGCTATATAAATTTAGGCTGTTATTATAACCCTCTCTCAACCAAGTGTCAATTACATTCCTGCTACAAAAATCCCCCTTTCTACTCTAACTGACGTAAAAAAAGGGGGATTCTAACATATAAAAACAAGCACCTAAGAGTTTTTATCTATCGTAGTCCTGTTGAGCTTGCGAAACTGGGCAAGCACCTAAGAGTTTTTATCTATCGTAGTCCTGTTGAGCTTGCGAAACTGGGCAAGCACCTAAGAGTTTTTATCTATCGTAGTCCTTTACGCTTTACATAAAAGAGAAAAAATCAAACCCGTAAAGAAAAACCCGCAAACCCTATTTTTCAGCAGCCTCCAGGTCATTTTTGGGAGCGCTCTCTTTACCTTCCAGTTTATCCATCCTGGCTTTCAAATCGTCAATCTCAAGCTGCTGCGCCTTGATAACACCCTGCTGCTCCTGGATTGCATTCACTAAAATAAAGGGCAGCGCATGCCCCTGGTAACTCTTGAAATCATCAACCTGCTCTCCGCCGATCATCCCCTGTTTGGTCTCAACCATATACGGAGCTACCAATTCAACCTCCTGGGCGACAAAACCAATATGGGTATCGGTATCGTCATACCCTTTGCCGCCAAGGCCGTTATACTGGTAAGTGTGAGGCTTTAGTTTCATAACCACATTAATCCCGTCGGTAAAATCGGAAATGTTCTTTTTTATCCTCTTGTCGGAAGCAATAGACCATGTATTGGATGAAGGCTTGGCCGCGGAATCACTGGAAAGCTGCAATTGATAGCTGGGACTGCTGAGACCAATTCCAAGCCTATTACCGGAACCAATAGACATCGCCAAAACCCCACTCCTATAGAATTCTATATCTGAATTACCTAACGTGGAAACATGCAAAGGATTGCTATCTCCAACGCTATACATCCATCCGGAGCTGCCGGCAGAAACTAAATATATGAATTTCCCGGATGTCCCACTGTTTATCCGGACACGCCTCAAGCCTCCACCGTTATTGCCTATGTACATATGATAAGTAAGGGCTCCGGGGCCGTCTAAGAAATCCGTATTCCCTACCCCGAGCTTACCGGCGATCCAAGCATTGCCGTTATCCGTAGGAACGTCGGCGGAAGTCAAATTTCCATCCCCATCATTATCCCCTACACCTAGTTTATACGTAGTCAAGGCATTATAACTGCCATACGGAGAAGGATAATAGGTAGTGATAGTGATCTCTTCCTGGGCAAAAACAACCGGGGCAAAAACGGATAGAATAAAGGAAACCAAAAGAAAATTCCTGGTCAGCCTTAGCATAATTTCCTCCTTATTCGCAGGTAAAATATCTAAATTAATTATATAAGAATATCCCGCCATGTCAATCACTAAGAAATATCTATATAGACGGGACGTCCTCTAAAGTGACACCCTTAAGCTCAACAGCTCTTTGAAAATAAATAACTTACAACACAAGTTATAAAGTTTAGGTTAGATTTCCCCCTCTTCCTACGTCAGTTATGGTAAAGGAGGAATAACCCAATGCCTAGGATCGCCCGGAACCTTATAGACAATAGTTACTATCATATCGTCACAAGAGGCCTTGACCGTAGAAGGCTCTTTCGGCACAAACGGGATTATGAGTTGTTTCTTGAGACCACTGTAAAATACCTGAGACAATACAAAATCTACATCCTACACTATTGCCTCATGCCAAACCACCTGCACTTTTTGATGAAAGCAGAGATTGCTTCAGACTTGCCGAAATTAATGCAAGTAATTTTACAGGTTTACGCAGCAGGTTTTCGCAAAAAATACAAATCCAGCGGTTTCATATTTCAGAATCGCTATA
>JAQUKF010000034.1 GCA_028719265.1 Candidatus Omnitrophota bacterium | reverse complement strand
CGCGTTCTATCGCGCAGACGCTTGAGCCTCCCGTGCCCAAATGACAGCTGATTATCTTCTGCAGCTTAACGTCCCTGCCCAGGGACCTGCAGGCCTCCTGCATCACGTATTTATGCGACAGGCCGTGGAAACCTATCTTCCTCAACCCGTATTTCCTGGATATCCCCGCCGGGAGAGCGTAAGTTGAGAATTCAGAAGGGATATCCTTATGAAACTCGGTATCGAATACGGCGAACTGTTTAAAGGAACCATACTCCCTGGCGCAAAACTCCATCAACCGGTAGATGATCGGGTTGTGGATTGCCGCCAGGCCCAAGGTCTCTTTCAATTTTCTTAAAACAGGCGCGTCTATCCTGACTGGCTTGGTAAAAAGGCTTCCCGGATGCACATAACGGTGCGCGAGCACATCGAAAGACGCATCCTTATTCTGCCGTTCGTCAGATTCAACCAGCTCAAAAATCTTCTTCAAAGCCTCAGAGTGATCGTTTAGCCTGGTTTTAATAACTCTCTTCCTGCCCAGGACCGAATGCGAGATCAAAGATGTATCTTGCGTCTTAGCCCCCAGCCGTTCGGCCTCTCCTTCCACCAGGCACCTTTCATCCGGCATACTGATTATCTTTTACTTCAGAGAGGAGCTTCCGCAATTTAACGCCAGTATATTGATCTTGTTCCTTTTATATTTCATCTGAACTCCAGCCGAATGTCGGCACCCCGATGTTCCTCTGGATGATCAAGCCCAGGCCATATACCGCCTTCTCCAGCTTATCGATGCCCAAAGTTTCCATACCTGAATCTATCATCTCTTCCAATCCCGCGCCGAATCCGATCGTCGGGATGCGCAGCTGGGCATAAGTATATGAGCCTTCGGTGGTGATCTTCTTCCAATATCCGAAAGAGGATTTAAATCCGTTCTCGGTCAGGCTCTTAAGCGACTCCAGGGCCAACGGATGATGACTTTCCATTGTCCAGGGCTTAAATTCCTTTTCAGAAGCAAGCTCAAGCCCGGAATCCGTCTTTACCTTCTCCCGCGCCAGCGCCGTGTTGATGACCACATCCGGCTCCCCTTTATATACGTTCTTGGCTATGCTCTTTGCCTTATCCAGGATGCCGCTTAAACTCTCCTCGGGGATCAATACCCTGTCCACCACAACCCTGAACTCATTCACCTTATCCTCCGGCTGATAGCCGCTGTACCTTACATCTTTAATCCTAAGGTTGGAATAGCCGAGGCTGGAATCGCTGGGCAGGCGCTTGGAGAGCTTCTCTAATTCGCTTATCAAGGGGAACATTGTCCCCAGCATATTCATCCCCCGGTTTTCCACGAAATTCCTGTTCAGGCGGCCTTTTACGATTATCTCGTACTCTATCCTGCCCTTATGCCCCAGGCAGACATTGAAACCCGTCGGCTCGCAAAGGACCACCCCGTGTATCTTCTTAAGCTTTGTCTTCAAATAATTGCCGAACAAATACCTTATCCCGTAATCGCAGCATTCGGTCCTTGGCACGCAGCAGACGATCAGGTCCCCGGTCAACGGCAGGAGCGACCTTTTCATCAACGCCCCGGCATATAAACCGGAGATTACCCCCGCTTTGAATTTAACTATCCCGCTTTTAAGGTAATCCTCGGCCTTCTGTTCACCCTGCGACGGAATATCCAGATGTGAAACAAGCACCAAAGCGCCTTTGTTCTTATATCCCTTTATTACCCCGATCAGGTTACCCGCCTTATCCTCGGTTAACTTATCGAAACCCAGATCCTTCATCTCATTCAGGATAAGACCTCCCAGCTCTTTACCGCAGGAACCGGAAATATTACAATCCGCTATCTTGCGGGAAAACTTATCAAGCGGCTCACTTAACCCGTCTGCCTTGGCCTTCAATATCTCTCTCATCTCATACCTCCTGTTATATATTGTTTAACAATCTTAAACTATACTTAACAAAACCCTGAAAAAAAATTACCCTTAGAATGTCGGAGGAGTAACTACCCAGACAGCCTCCGCCTCTTCCTTGGTTATATTCTTGAATGAATGCGGTACATTGGAATTAAAATAAATACTGTCCCCCTTTCTTAAAACATAGACTGTATCATTCAGGGTGATCTCGATGACGCCTTTAAGCACCAAGACAAACTCCTGGCCAAAATGCCGGTAAGAGGTGCTCCCGGAGGTTGCCTTTCCAGCCAGCCTGAACAATAAAGGCTCCATCTGCTTGTTATCATCCTGGGAGGTCAATAAATAAAGGTTGATACCTTTTTCAGCTTCATTCAAATGCTTGCGTTCGCCTGCCCTGACTACCGGGTTATCATCAACCTTCTGCCCCTCTCCGATCAGGCTGCCGATCGTAGTCGAAAGGGTATCGGCGATGTTCTTCAAGGTTGAAAGGGACGGGGAGGCCTTGCCGGTCTCAACCTGAGAGAGAAAGCTGGCGCTGACATTCAACTGCTTGGCAAGCGCCCTCAAGGTCATACCCTTGTCTTCCCTTAACCTTTTTATGTTCACGCCTACGATCTTCATCTTTTCCTCCAAAGAAAGTATATATCGTAAAGTTCAACCTGTCAAGTATTATTTAACAAATACAAAATATTTAATCTATACTTAACAGTCATAATTTCCTGATTCTAAAGCTTGACTGCCGGCCTTCAGTCTTCCTCTCTTATCAAGCGTTTACCTTAGCTTAAGCTGCCCGGTTACATCAGTAACGCTCTGCTGTTTATCGTCAATGGCTATCGAGCGCTCCCCTGTCCCCGGGGCAAGATCAAATCCCTTCAAATCTACCTTTTTAAGAAGCGTGTTTTCGTATGTCTTGTAATAAAGCACCTTGTTAGTAAGATCCTTGATCACTACCCATTGCGCATACCCATCAAGTCTGACAAGCGGCTCGGGATTCTCCTTGATCAGGCCCTTGGGGATATCTACGACATTAAGGATATGCTGAGCCAGATTCACCGCTTGATCTGCACCCTCCACAGGCAAAGCTTGGTCAACACATAGGGCAAGGCGCACGAAACGCGATGGCGGGGTCCAATCTCCGGGCAGGCCGAGCATCCCGCTGCCTACCCCGGTAGGCTCGATCTTGATCCCGCCGATCGTTTTCTCATTACGGTCGTTAGCATCCAGATTGATGTAATTACGCAGGTTGTTGATCTGCCAGGGAAAATCCGGCCGGTTGGTCATTACTCCGAGAGGGTTATCGTAAACATTTACTTTCCCATCGATAAACTCGATCACCAGACTCTTACCGGAGGCATCATGCACGGCGACATGCAAATACACTTCTCCGCCAGCCTCCTTTATGCTTATTCCGGAAACGTTGACTTTCTTTAAAGCCTCGCGCACTTCATCCACCGTAGCGAAGTTCCCCAGTATCCATGAACCGAGATCGCTGACCGTAACAAACTTGCCTTCAAGCGCCGGCTGGTACTTTGCGCCGGTAAACATCAACGCGCCGTATGACAAGCCTTTCTCGTTAAAACCATCCAGGTATGTATTAGGCACGCCAAAGGCGTCTATCCCCAGGAAACCGTATTTGTTCTTCCAGGCGATGCCTTTATTACCCTTATCGTCGATACTGATGAACTCATTGCCGGCAGGGACGATCACCGCGTTAGAATGAAGATCCACCGGATACTCCATGGAACGGCCTACTACAATCGTGCCATCCTCGGCTTTCAGTTGAAAATCGCTGCAGGCAAAAGAGGAACCGGCTGCCAACAACAAAATACCTGCCATGATCAAAACGACGAACAAATACTTTCTTAACATTTAGGCCTCCTTGCATATTCTTCCCATATCGCATCCAACGCCTCTGCCGCGCCCATGCGCAGCTTGATATCCACTAAACCCGATATCCCGGTATCCTCGGGGTTTATCTCAACAGTAGGCTTACCCAAGTATTTTGCGGCCAATATCGGCTGGCTGATGTAAGGAAAGACGCTGGTGGTGCCGACTGAGAAATAGATATCAAACCCTTGCCTTAATTGCCGCTCAAGCGTCACTAATTTATCCTCCGGAAGCATTTCCCCGAAAAAGACCACTTTTGGCCTGACCGCCACTCCGCAGGATGGACACTTCGGCGGTAAATCTATATTAGCGTAATCATCCACTTCTTCGCTCCATTCGCAACCCATACAGGCAAGCTTATGCATATCTCCGTGGATATCAATCAGGTTACGGGAACCGGCAGCCTGGTGGAACCCGTCTATATTCTGAGTAAGCACCCACACGCGTTCAAAGCGCTTTTCCATCTGCGCGATGACCTCATGGGCCCGGTTAAATCTGGCGCTGCGGCAGTTCTTCTCTATCTGTAAAAGGTATTTCCAGGTGATCTCCGGATGACTCTTTAATGTCTCTCCTGCCAAGGCCATCTCAACCGGCATGCCGTCCTCGGTCAACTTATCATTATACAAGCCGCCTATCCCTCGGTAAGTCGGCAGGCCGGAATCGGCGGATATCCCCGCCCCAGTAATGAACAATATACTTTTGCAATCTTTCAGGAGCGCGGAAATCCGGGATATGCTTCTTACTGTTCCCTGAATCATTCTTTAAGATTAATAAAATCCAACCGGCAAAAAGAAGATATCATCCTAGTTTTAAACTCTGTGCAAACTCTTTTACCCTGCCGCGGATCCCTTTTATATCCTCGACATCCCCCGACTCCCGCGCATCCGGCACCAGAAGAGACTTAAACTTCATTTCGCTGTAATCCGCGATAAGCTTAAAAGAATCCTCCACGATCTTAAGTCCGATATCCTCATAAGCGCTCAAGATTAACCCCATCGTCTTCCCTCTCATCGGAGAGGTAAAGGTATTGGTTTTGTTATCCCATTTATAAAGCGAAAACATACGGTCGATGATAAGCTTAAGCTGGGCGCTCGGTCCATAGAAATAAAGTGGGGTAGCAAAAACGATCACATCCGCCTTCTGCATCTCTTTCAAGACGCCTTTAACGTCGTCATCTATAACGCATTCATACCGCGCGCTCTTCTGGCAAGCCCGGCATGACGAGCACCCGTTCGCCTTAAACGTCAAAGAAGCGGCACGGATAATCCTGACGCTTGCGCCTTTCGCCCGCGCCTCTTCGCTAAACCAGGCGACAAGCTTGGCGGTATTACCGTTCTTCTTGGGACTGCCGTTTAAAATAAGAACTTTATTCATTGTTATCACAACTCCTTTTATTTATCCCGGCGCAACTTAAAAAACCTCCCTTTGCACTTTTAGGAGTCTCTGGGGTCACGGGCACCATCAACTACGGCGCCAAAACAATCCCCTTTCCGTCTGTCTATAGGATTATAATTTTTACAGTCGCGGCATTTTTATTACTCAATGCCAAGGGCATATTTTACCGCCGCCTCCGAATGTATTTGCATCGTGTCAAAAACAGGTACGCTCACATCCTCCTGATTGACCAAAAGAGGGATCTCGGTGCATCCTAATATGACCCCCTCCGCGCCTTCTTCCTTTATAAGACGGTCAATGATCCGCACGTACCCTTTTTTCGAATAATCATAAAACTTACCGGCGCATAACTCGTCAAAAATTACTTTATTTATATAATCCTGCTCCACCGGATCAGGGACAACTACCCTGAGGCCATATTTCTTCTCAAGGCGGTCACGGTAAAAATTATCCTCCATGGTGTATTTAGTGCCTAACAGCGCCACGGTTTTTATACCTTTTTTCTTAACCGCCATACCGGTAGCGTCTGCGATATTAAGGACAGGTATATGGGCCTGCTTTTCAATCGTATCGGCGGTCGAATTGAGCGTATTGGAAGCTACTACGATAAAATCCGCCCCTCCCCGCTTAAGCCTCTTCGCCGCATCGACCATAGTCGCGATCATAGGCGCCCACTGCCCCTGGCTTGCCAGCCGCTCCTGCTTGGAAAACTCCCCGAATTCGATAGAATACATAAGTATCTTCGCCGAATGCAATCCGCCTAGCTCTCTTCCAAACATCTCGTTCATCAGCCGGTAATATTCTATGGAGGAAACCCAGCTTACCCCGCCGATAATACCGATCACCTTTATCTGGGGAATTTGTAAATCAGCCGCGCTCACATCAGCATTTTTATGTTTGACATCGGAAGCAAGACAACCGTTAACTGCGATAAGCATAAAAAATATAGATAAGCCAAGGAGTAATCTAATTACTATCTTTATATTTTTCAAAAACCTCTCCTTTGTCTTAAAAAAGTTCTAACCGGGAATAAACAATATCTTAAATTATATAAAATGGCGCAACGATTCCTTTGCCTGCAACCTACCCGTTGTCTCTCTGGTTTATCTTCAACATCATGCGTATTATCGCTACCGTGTTGATAAACCCGGCCAAAAGCCCCATAAAGGTAAGCAGATAGATGAAGAAATCGTGCATGCCGAACCTGTGCTTCAGGTACAGGCCGATGAAATATCCGATAAACGGCCCGGAGGCCATCTCGAAAGGAATAGCCAATGCCAGGCCGCCGGCCTGGAATGCCGTCCAAAGGTCCCTTTTCTTCTCTTTCTTAACATAGGTTTTCTCTTCCATTTATGCCTCCAATCCCGTTTAAGCAGCTTGTACTCCGCGGCTAAACCTTATACCAAAATGATCCATCATTTTGTCCACGCGGATCTTGATAAAATCAGTGATCACAAAGAAGGCGATGGAGTATCCCCAAACAAAAAGCGCCAGGCCCCAGCCTATCGGTCTCATGAAAATGCCGTACACGGCAAAAAGCGTAGCAATCACCTTGGTTGATTCGCATACCAACACCAGCGACAGCGCCGGGTAAGGCTTATGCCAGAAAGGCTCCTCCCCGGTCCTGGCCAGATAAATTGTCATATGCCCGGCGACCGCCAACTTCAGGAAGATCAGCGTCTGGATCTCCGGAAGCCCCAAACGGAACAATTCCCGGCCGATCCAGAACATCCCGAAGCTCGCAAACACCCCTATTACCCCCAATACAGTAGAAATACTTAGGACCCTGCGCATATTCCAGCTCACCGGGCCCGGATAGATCTTTGTCTTGTCGTAAGCGATCATCATGATTGGCAGGTCGTTAAGCATCGCTAACAGCACGATCATGATCGCGGTTACCGGATAAAAGTTAAATATCAGGATCGCAAAGGTCATAAAGAGCAGCACCCTGATTGTCTCGGCAATACGGTAGATCGCGTAGCTGTTCATGCGCTTGAATATCTTACGGCTCTCCCGGATCGCATCAATGATCACCGAAAGCCCGGGTTTGGTAAGGACGATCGCCGCAGCGGATTTCGCCGCATCCGTCGCTCCGGCCACCGCAATACCTGCGTCTGCCTTCTTGAGCGCAGGAGCGTCGTTTACCCCGTCTCCGGTCATCCCCACGATATGGTTCTTCGCCTGAAGCTCCTCCACGATCTTATATTTATGCTCAGGGAAAACCTGGGCAAAACCATCCGCTTCCTCAATGATCTTCTGCGCCTCAATGTCAGGCTTATCCAAAAAACTTGAAGCAGGCAAAATATTCTCCCCCGCCCCCACCTCCCTGGCGATCTCCCTGGCTACGGCTGCGTGGTCTCCGGTAACCATTTTGACATTTAATCCCATCTCTTCGGCTGTCTTGATGGTCTCAAGAGAATCTTCGCGCGGAGGGTCATATATCGCAAAGAGCCCGACGTACTGCCAAAGGCCAGCCTTATCGGTCCTGGCGACCCCGAGGCTGCGGTAACCTTTGGACGCGAATTCATCCACGGCCGACTCCATTTCGCCGGAAATCAAATCCTTATTTTCCACCAAAGAAAGAATAGCCTGCGGGGCACCTTTGGTTACCTTGAATTTACTGCCGTCCGCTCCTTCGATGCTTGCTTCGGTACGTTTATTAACCGGATCAAAAGGCTTGAAAGAAACTATCCTGTAATCATCGCTCCCGCCTGCTGCCGCCGCCCTTGCAATGATCGTATCATCAATAGGATCCTTATCCTCTTCCCTGGAGGCAAGCCTGCCGCAAAGAAGCATGTCGGCGTCGCCAAAGCCACCTAGCGGCTTCAATTCTTTGACAGTCAATTCGTTCTTGGTGATCGTCCCGGTCTTATCCGAACAAAGGACATCAACACCTGCCATCTCTTCTATCGCCACCAGCTTGCTTACGATCGCCTCTTTCCTGGCAAGTATCGAAGCCCCTACCGCCATGGTCACCGTTAGAACTGCGGGCATTGCAACTGGAATGGAGGCGACAACCAAAATAAGCGCAAACTGTAAGATCTGGAAGAACCCTTCGTGGCGGAAGAGCGCGGCCATAAAGATAACCGCTACCAGCGCAATAGCGATCACAATAAGATAATCCCCTATCTTGATCACCGCCTTCTGGAAATGGCTGCGAGTCTTGGCTTCGGAAACAAGCTTGGCGGTCTTGCCAAAATAGGTATTTGACCCCGTACCAATGACCAAAGCATCCATCTCGCCCTGTTTTACGATCGAAGCTGAATAGCCGATGTCCGAAGAATGCTTTTCTACCGGCAGGGACTCACCCGTCAGCGCTGCCTGATCAACCAAGAGATAATCGCCTTCCAGAAGCTTTATATCGGCAGGAATAATATCTCCGAGCCGCACGCGTATCACATCCCCCGAAACCAGTGTCCGCGCCAAAACCTCGGCCCATTTACCGTCACGCAGTACGCGCGCCTTAAGCGCCAGTCTTTTCTTCAACAGCTCGATTGCATTATCCGCTTTATACTCCTGCAAAAAACCTACCGCCGAGTTTATCAGGAGCATCGCGAAGATCACCCCGAAATCCTCCCAGTGGCGGATAAGCGCCGAAAGTATCGCGGCAATCTCTATCATCCAGGGAATTGGCCCCCAGAAATAACCTAAAAACTTGCGCAAAGGGCTGATCCTTTTCTCGGATATTTCGTTGGGCCCGTTTTTCTTGAATCTAGCCTCCGCCTCAGCCATTGACAATCCGGCTTTTGACGAAGAAAGTTTCGAAAATACCTCATCCAGCGGCATCTGCTTGGCTTCTTCGGTATTCATAAGTATCCCCCTTTTATTGTTTCCACACTTAAAGGCTATCCCTTGACGGCAGTGATCCTTGCCCCTCCAAGATTCCCTTTACGGAAAAGCTGCAATATCTTTTTATAAAAATCTTCCATCTCATCGGCTATTTCATTACCGTTCAGCTTAGCGTAACGGTCGCGGTTTTCGATGAATTTCTCCAGGCGCTCCCTTACAAAATCGCTCCAGCATTCCGTCTTATCCTCAAACTCAACATCCGTAAAGCCATTCTCCATAAGCTGACGTCTGTATTCCTGCGCCGTAGGCAAATACGGACATTGGACATCCTCGCATAATATCTCTACTTCTCTCGGACTGAACTCGCCCAGTTTATAGTAATCTTCGATAAAGATCTTGCCGGCTGGTTTTAGAATATTGCGGCATTTTTTGAAAAGGATTGACCGATTCGGGATATGTAGGATCGCAAGCCAGCTTACCGCGCCGTCGAAATTTCCGCTATCCTCCGGGAATTCAAGAATATCCCCGCAGGAATGCTCTACAAGTCCGGATAAACCGCAGCGTTTTGTCAAAGAAGAAGCTATTTGGTTTAAATCCGGTTGTATTTCAACGGCAGTCACATGACAGCCTGTCTTCTCCGCCAGGTATCTTGCCGGTCCGCCTAAACCGGAACCAATCTCTACCAATCGATCCTGGGGGCCGATCTTCAAACAATCAATAGCATCATCGACCGCATCAGTACCTAAATAATGGTACTGGTCAAAAGACCTGATATCCTTCTCTTTCAGCAAGGCATCCTCTTCATGTCCTACCGCGTTGATCTCGTTATAGACGCGTTCGGGATGGCGGTACAGCTTCATTCGTTTGATATCGCTCATACCCACCCCCTGCTAAACACGAGAAAAAAATCAATCTGCTTTGGCATTGGCCAGAGAAATATCTCTTTCCTCCTTGATCAAATCGTATGTTTCGATCTTAGACCTAATGAAGTAAGGATAATCTAAGAATAGCTTCTCCTGCAACGCGTTATGCTTGCCTCCGGAAATTCCCCGCTTGGATTCCGTAACAAAATCGGTGATCTCTTTGACGTATTTCGAATCTATTTCCTGCAATTTATCCAATGCGCCTTTTATGGTAAGCTTGCTCGCATAGAGAACCTTAAAGGACTTTTTTATATTAAGGACCTCTTCATTGCCGAATCCCGCTCTCCTCAACCCTATCAGATTGATACCGCAGATCTTCGAATCTCCCACCAGCATCATAAACGGAGGGACATCCTGGTTTACGCGGGATAGCCCGCCGATCATCGCCACCCTGCCGATCCTGACGAACTGGTGTATAACCACATTACCGGAGATAAAAGCACGGTCTCCTATTTCCACATGCCCGGCAACAAGCGAACCGTTACAAATAATAATGTCATTCCCCAGCCTGCAATCATGGGCGACGTGGGAAAACGCCATAAGAAAGTTGCCATCACCTAGAAAAGTCTCTTTTTCCGGAGAACTTGAGGAATTAACCGTAACATATTCCCTGAGGATATTGTTTTTACCGATAGAGATCCTACCGCCGCCTTCAATCCCTACCGTCTGCGCGTACCCACCTATCACAGCCCCGGTGCCGATAAAGGTATTATCCCCCCCTGTATGTGCACAGACGGGGAAATAACCGCATTATCCCCTATCCTGGCTCCTTTTTCTACTACGGCATAAGCCCCGATATCGACATTTTTACCCAAAACCGCTTTTTTATCAACTACAGCTAT